>JAJSAJ010000439.1 GCA_024274855.1 Planctomycetota bacterium
TGTAGCGACTCAAAGGCGAGCGTCCTTCGGCAACAGCCTAATCAACGCGTGCGCGGAACCGGTGAGCACTCGGCAACGCTCACGTCCGTGCTTCCACACCAGCGGGCCGACTTCCCCCCAGGGCTCCGAGTGTCCGCGCCCGATGGCTCATTCGGTAACCGATTCGGTTGTCAGAATCGCAACGACAGCTGGCGAATACGTCCGAATATCCCACGATGCGGGGCCCGGCAGATCGGCAACTGCATCAAATCGCTGGTCACATTCGACGACGATCATGCTTTCCGCCGGTGCCGGAAGGAGCATCGACTTCAGAAGGCGGATCAGACTGTCCTTCCGCTCGACATAGAAATCATAGGGGGGCGAGCAGAAGACGAGCCAGCGTCGGTCTTGAGGCAGCGATGTGGGATCCAGCTGGCGAGCCCAGATGAAGGTGTCGCCGGCAACGGTTTCGATTCGCTCGGCAAGTCCCAGAGACTGGGCGTTTTTCCGAATTATTCTGGCTGTGGGAAAATGCCGCTCGACAAGCGTTGCACTGTGCGCGCCACGACTGAGTGCTTCCCAGCTGAGTGCCCCGGTGCCGGCAAAGAGATCGATAACGTGGGTTCCTCGAACCGCCGGGCCAACCAGGTTGAAAACGGCCTCGCGCACCCGCTGTTTCATCGGGCGCGTCACGGGGTCTCCCGTGTACTCGAACCGTTGTCCACGAAGTCGGCCACCGATCACACGCAGGCTGGTGGACCCCACTCGCTCGGCCTTCATGGACCGAGCGGGTCTGGTTTTCCGTTTCTTGGACATCGTAACACCTCTTTTGAAGACCTGGCGACACACGATTCAGGTGGGCAAGACGCTGCAAACCGGAATCGAGTGAACCGGCACCCCAGTTCGACTCGTATGTCTAATCTAGATGGCCGCTGCGCCCAAAGCCGTGCCTCGACGCGTCGCCACTCGCTTGGTGCGCCCTTGAATGAGGCGCGTGGCGCCGGTGGCGCGAATGCCTCGTGAGCGACGAGCGGTTTTGTGACCTAAGTACTTGTATCAGATCCTATTGTGACTCTTGAGCCGAAGCCAGGGGTGTCGTCGAAAGGTCGCAAAGTGGGCGAGCAGACATATCCTACACGGCCAGCATGCAAACCACCCACGCACGGAAACGCCCGGTTGACCCCGGCTGCAACGATCCCCACTATAGTGTGGAAGTGCCATCATCGTCACATGTGAACAAGAAAATTAGTAAGCCCTGTCCGGCAGGGAAAAAACCCTTTGCACCTCGAATCATCTCAGGGAGAGACACCAATGATAAAACGATATCGGACGATTGCATGGACATGCGCCATTCTGGCCTGCTGGCTGATCGGTGGTCCCGCGTGGGCCGTACAAGACGGCGCGAAGAAGACACCTGCCAAACCCCCAGCCAAACCGGCCGCAGCCAAACCGGCGCCGCCGGCCAAAGCCCCGACGCCGAAACCCGCGCCCGCCAAACCCGCTCCAGCGAAGACCGCGCCAGCGAAAAAAGAAGCCAAGCCGACAAGCACGCCGCCTGCCAAACCGGCTGCCGCCAAGCCTGAATCAGCAAAAACTGATCCGGCCAAAGCCCAGGCGGAATTCGATCAGCAGATGACCCAATGGAAAGAGCTATTGAAGCAACTGCGTGCACTGAGACACGATTTCCAAACGGCGGACGCGACGCAAGCTAAAGTGATTCAGCAGAAATGGGACGCTGTCCAGGGGCAGATCGTGGCAATGATCCCGGCCATTCGGGACGCTGCAGTCCAGGCATTTCTAGCCAAACCAAACTCGGATCGCGAACTGACGCGGTTTCTGATCAAGCTGCAGGAAGACGCTGCCAAACACGACCAGTACGCTGCAGCTTGCCGGCTCGGTGATGTGCTGATCAAGAACGATAATCAAACATCGGGCGTGCTCGGGGCAACCGCCACGTCCTATTTTGCGTTGCACCAATTCGATCGCACCACGGAACTGCTCGAGCAAGCGAAGAAAAACAACATGTTGCCTCCGCAGCTGGAACCAATGGTTGCGCAAGTAA
>JAJSAJ010000440.1 GCA_024274855.1 Planctomycetota bacterium
CCTGCGTTATTTTGTCCTGCGTTATTTTGTCTTGGGCGAATCCCCTCTGATCCTCCACGCCGCGAAGGTGCCCCGATTCTCGTGCTTCGTTTAAGCACGGTCCTCGGGTTGTTCCATACGCCGATTGGGGAAGAAGACGGCCAGCAGAATAACACAGACTGCACAAATGGCCGCACAGCTTAGCCAGATGCTCGGCCAGTCTCGCTCGACCGTATCTTTAACGGTTGTTGTGAATATTTCGCCAATCTGCCCGCTGATCAAGCCGCCGAAGAAGAACCCCAGAGACAAGATGAAGGTGCCGTAAAGCGTCTGCATACTGCCGCGAACGTCCCGGGGTGCGATTCGATCGACATAGATGAACCCGACGGCCAGAAAACACCCAAAACAGAAACCGTGTAGCGTCTGGCCAACTCCAGCCAGCACCAGCATCTGGCCGGGCGATAGACCGAGCTGAAAGACCACCGCGAAAAGCAAACATCGAACGAGATACGCCATCGCTCCGAGCATCAAAGTCCCTTTGAACCCGAGCCGTTTGATCAACAGCCCGAGAACCGCAAGCACGCCCAATTCGCAAATTTGGCCCAACGAGCTGATGCTCTGCTCGTACGCGCCCCAGTCACCTGCATCCAGAATCGATCGCAAAAACGGACTGTTCCACACGACGACAAATTGGTGGGCAATGGCAATCAGGAAGCTGACAATTATCAGAACCAGAAAGTCCCGCTGCCGAACCATGGCCATCACAACTCCGGGTGCGTAAGTGCTGCTCTTGCCGGGATCGGGAGGCGTGTGCGGCAAACTGAAGCAGTACACCCCCATCACAATGCCCGCGATGCCCGAAAAAATGAAGACAATGCTGCGTGCATTATCCAAAGCAGCATCATGAAGATTGTACAACCACCAGAACTCAATCAAGTAAGCCGGGACAATGTAACCCAACGTCCCACATGCTCGGATCCACGGGAACTCCATATCACTGTTCTTCAAATGCTGAAAAGCCAATGAATTGGTCAACATCATCGTCGGAACGTACAGCACCGAATAAATGGTACCTAGACTGATGACCACCCAGACGTCTTTTTGGTAGGCGAGTATCAGCATCAATGCCCCAGCCGCCAAGTGACAGAAACCCATAACTCGCTCTGTTGCGAAAAGACGATCAACTAATTGTCCGAATATGAACGGTGCCAGAATGGGCCCAACGGCCAGGGCCGAACTGAAAACACCAACCTGTATCGGCGTGAATCCCAACGACCGCCCTACGTAGACCGAGACAACGGGCAAATAGGCCCCTTGCACGAAATACTGCAGAAACATCATGATCGAGAGACGCGAGAGCATCAAAGGCGAAGAATAGAGTGGCGTCGTGGCGAGCGATTCCTTAACCTGTGTCATGGGTATCGAGCTCCTGAGAATTTGCTTGCAGGCCGGCACTTGTTTGATGTAGGGTGAGACAAACGAGCTTCGCGGGTCCTGACGCCTTCGACGCACACAAAAGCAAGCTCCGGTAGACCAGTACCCTCGGTCACCCTCCTTTGCCCAACCCGTGAGCGTCACCCGCACATATGGCTTGATATGCGTTACCGTTGGCCTTGATCGCAATCCGGTCCAGCAGCAGGCAAACAGGTCCCGGCTGCAGTTCCAAACCTCTTGTAGCGTCCGGGATTACGCCATGTCCCGCTCGGCAAGCGGGACCTACCTGGACCACCTTACGATCAATGCCGTTACCGTTCTATCACATGAAGTCCCACTTGGCTACTGAGACCAGATTGGTTATGAATCGATCCGCCCAGATTTGGATGACCGATCGCACGTCGCGGGCATTGGGACAGCGACGGCGAAAATCCCCACCACTGGTTGCGTGCGCTGGAACGTGGTGGATCACGCCGATTTCCATGACTTGGCAATTGTCGATCAATGCAGCTGGCTTCTTGTTTTCACATTGCTGCCTGAGAGGTTCGACAGCCTCTTGGCGAATCGCAACTTTCGCCACGGTGGTTGCAGCCGGATTGATGCCCCACGCGGGACTCTTCGGTGCCGGCCGGGCCACCCCCGTGGAAACCACCCCGCCGAGCTCCATGCCGATTCCGACCGAGCGCCAGGCGAAGCTGTCGAACTCGGAAATGCTTGCGCTGATCCACCGTCTGGATTCGGCGCGGTTCGACCTACGCAACCGGGCGACACGAGATCTGGTCGCTCAGGGAGATGCCGCCATTCCCTTCCTGGTCGACGCGTTGGGACAATCGTCGCGTGAGTTGCAGTTTCGTGTCGGTGAACTCTTGAAGCGGTACTATGCCTTCGATGATGTGGCCCCGTTTCTGATTCGAGCCATGGAGCAGCCTCATGGTCGGCTCGCTCGATCCATTTTGCGAAACCGTGTTGTGCAGTATGTCGATCAAGCGTGTGGGATGGAGCATGCGGATCAGCTCTTTAAGTTCTGGGGGATCAAGGTCCAGACATTCCGCCTGGATGTAATCGATGCATTTAACCATTCACGCAGTTGTGCTGACGCGGCGCGAGCTGTGCAGCCGCTGCTGAATCTTGGCGAAAAAACAGTGCGGTTCCGAGAGACGGTCGAGCGTCTGAAAGGGCTCTCGATGCCCTACCAGCATCAATACAGCTCGGGGCATGTCATTGCAACGACCATGGCGAGCGGTCTTCGGCACAATCGCTCGGACCTGATCTCCTTTGCCCAAAGCTATTTGAGCGCCTTTGAAAAACTGGCTCGCGATATTGAGCGCGCCAGCTCGTCTCGGCATGCGGTGCGCAAAGAAGTTTCGGAGCGAGCGGAGTACTGCCACGGTGCCGCTCGATATCTGATTGCCATCATGGCTCCGGAATCGCCGGAACGTAAAGTACTGATTCAGCGGGTTGGAGTCCGGCCCGAACAGTTGCGAGATGTCTTCTGCCAAGGACTCGCGTCGCCTGATCGCAAGGCCTGCTACCAGAATGTTGGGAAGGTCCATATCGCGGACATGCTTACTGAGCTGCTCATCGGCTGGGACAATGTACCAACCGACGGTATCGTGGACCAGCTTGTCCAACGCGTCGCCCTGACGGTTTACAACGGTGACAAGCCGAAAGCTCTTGGACTGCTTGACGCCCTGCAAGCATGCAAGGAACTGCCGCAACACCAGCTCGATCTGCAGCAAGGACTTGGCAAGCAGCTTGCAAAATCCTTGGCCACGGCCGCGTCACAATCTACGAATTATCGGTCCTATTACCCCGTACGTGCCATGCACAATCAAATGCTGGCGCTGGCCGATATGGGCATCTTGTCCGACAACGAAGCGTTTCCAAATAGCCTTGTTCAACGCTGCCTGGAAAAACCTCCCGACAGTATCTCACCGGAACGCATGCTAGCGCTGGAACGCTACGTGCGAATCCTGAAACGGCTTCGCAAGGCAAACCCCGCACTCGACCAGCCTGCGGTCCGCCGCCTGCTGTTGACCATGCGAGATAATCTGACGTCGCATCCGGAATTGCTGATCGCCGGATTAAAACAGGCGGAACAACGATTCGGTCCCATCCAAAACGGACATACAAAACAATAGGCGATCCAACGGCACAAGATCCCAACGCAAAAAATCGTAACCCTTCACGGAATGTAGGCCGCCGGTTCGCTTCCAAGGGGGCAGACGCATTTTCGGCGACAAGATGCGTTCGCGTAAAGAAACACTTTCTCCGCCGAAAATTGCGTCAGACCCCAGCGGCGTGAACGGCTACAAAAAAGCTACCAGGGATTGTGGCCGGTCAGTTCAACGATCGTGACCAGCCCGTTGTACAGACCGTGTGTGATCATCGCTCCGACAATCCACGGCGCGGCAACGCGAATCTTGGGCGGGACTCGTTGTCTGATTCCCGCGGACCACATACGCACCAAGCCAATGCCGGCCAGAAGTGAACAGGTGACATGTAATACAACACAGACCGTCCAACGCACGACAATCAAAAACGGCGAAGGATTGGCGATATAAACCGACAGATACATGACATTTTCGATTGCGGAAAACGCAAGCCCGCCCGCCAGGCAACAGAGTAGAATCTGAAACGGCGACCGGAATAAATAGGGCCGCTTCTCGACCACCCAAAGGGCAACCGCGATCTTCATGGTATCTTCCACGACCGGTGCGACCACGGCAATCAACAGGATTCCCCATGCGTGGAAGAGTGTCGAGCGAATGAGCGCGCCAAGAATCGCCCATGGTCCCGCCGCAAGTATGACCAGAATCGTGACTCTCCACGTCGTACCGACGGACGTCGTCTCAATGCGCCAAGAAAGCCAGTCGGCGTATGTCAATCGAGGCGAGTCCGAATCGGATGTCAACTCGGTCGATAGTGCGGGTTCATCCCAAACGGAATACTGTACCGCATCATCCACGTTGGCCCGCGCCGCCTCCAATCGCAAGACTCGTTTCGCCTCCACTTCGCTCGGGTCGACCGAGTGGGCTCCACGACGCATATGGGGCTCTCGAAAAACAGATGAATCGGAGTCAGCTTCAGAATCGGACATGCCAGATCACGCTATGGTGCGAGCATCCCCCCGCGCCACCTACCAGGAAAACGTGCAAAATTCAGCCGTTTGCAGTAGCCATCGATGTGTCTGTCTTCTGCGCCGACGGCAAATAAAGGACGATTTGGCCAGAAGGTACCAGAGACAACAGAGAGGAGTGCTCTTTGTTTCCTTCGTCTTCCTCCGGTTCAATCTTCACGACGTTAGGATTCGCCAATCAATAACTGTCGCCCTCTTCCGCGTACAGACCCCCATGGGCTCGTCCCATGGGTGAAAGAGTCTCGCCGCTAAGGACTGTCGCCCTCTTCCGCGTACAGACCCCCATGGGCTCGTCCCATGGGTGAATGAGTCTCGCAGCTAAGGAGGCTCGCCGCACGAACGCCCCCCAGTAAACGTGACAACCATTGATCCGCCGGTCCTTAGCCATGTCGTTTTCATAATGGACAGATACGCGTGGCACTCTCTCATGGTGACTGTGCTGCATTATAAGCCGTAGCACTTGCCAGAATGGCCGACATCACTTTTTGATTCTTGCGATTGCCATTGCTCACACCGCTGCCGCCGATATCAGCCGTTTCGAGCCGCAGGTTGCATATGGCATTATAGCCTTCACGCTGCGCCTGCTCCAGAATTCGCAGCGTCGCTTCACGCCGCGCCCGAACGATCATTGTCTCGTAACTCAACACTTCGCCGCCGAAAATATTCCGCAACCCTGCCAGAAAAGACTTCAGATAGTCCGTGGCAATAACGGCTTCACCAACCAACATACGTGGAGGCTTCTCGCCAAATACGTAGGAAGGAAAAGACTTCAACTGGGTGACCAACATGTCTTGGCATAACTGTTCGCGTCGATCCAGTTCCTGAAAGTGCCGTTTTTCTCGCGAACGGCCGACAAACCATCCCAGTGCGAGTAAGACAAGAGGCGTACCGATCCCGATAATCAAGTCTAACATCGATCTCTCCCAACACACCTTCCTGCAAACACGTCTGTTCCGACATGGTCGGCGTCCCATTCGCGCCATTCTCCAGCATGCCGAACCAGCCCCATCCTGCCAAATCAGTCAGAGTGCCGTAGCGCAAGGCTAGCCATCGCGGCCGGGTTGAAGCACGACCGCTGTGCCATACGCATACAACTCGGCCGCACCAGCTGTTACCGCGCTGGTCGTAAACCGAACGTTCACAACCGCATTGGCCCCCAGTTGCTCGGCCTGACCCAGCATACGCTCAACGGCTTGGCGACGCGATTCGGTTAACAACTCCGTGTACCCCTTCAGCTCACCGCCAACCAGGTTCTTGAAGCTGGCGGCGATGTCACGCCCCGCGTGCTTCGCGCGCACCGTATTTCCCTGCACCAAACCTTTGATCTCAACGATTCGATAGCCGGCCACAGTCTCCGTATTCGTCACAATCATGCGAAAGTCCTTATTCGTTTGTGTTGTACAGTCCTCCCCGAACCGCTCCGGAATAATCCGGGGGCTCGTCTACGGTTTAGATGTTCGGGGGGACAAGCAAATGCGTCGGGTCGTCGGGGCTTCGCCACGGCAAGAGACAGACGTCGGCCGACCAGAATCCGACGAAAACTGCCCAACGACTCCGCTCGCATCCCACCACCCCCAAACGACCATCGGTGTTCATACCAACAAACGGACCGGTATGCAAGAATCGGAACGGCGAAAACGGGTCGAGCAAGCACCCGCAAGGAAGAATCGGCCTGTTTGTTGCCAAAGGCCCCCC
>JAJSAJ010000441.1 GCA_024274855.1 Planctomycetota bacterium
GGGCCTTGGCTTTCGGGGCCTTGGCTTTCGGGGCCTTGGCTTTCGCGATCACGTCGTCAATGCTCACCGGGCAACCGCCGTTGCGTTTACTGGCATCCGCCGCTTCCATGAACGCAAAAACCTCGGTCGTCTCTTCGGCGCTGACCGGCGGCTTGCCGCTCTTGAAAAACTTGCAGATTTCAACAACCAGCGGCTCGTAACCCGCATAGTCGCCGGCAAGCATCACACCCTTTTCTCCAAACACGGTCGCTCCGTACCCATGCGGCTTGCTCCGTCGGCCACGGAATGTGCCGACGCGACCGTCCTTCCAAACTCCGACAACCAATTCCGTATTGTCCGTCTGAACTCGCGTCACCTGCTTGCAACCCGGCCCCATGATCGCAAACAACGTCTCAACGCCATGGACGCCATACCAGAACAGGTCGGGGTGATGTTCCTCCAGCGAGCAAGGGCTGTAGGCCGCACAACCGGTGATCTTGCCGATCGGCGAGTTGTTTCGCAGCTCTTGCGTCTGCTTGCCGTACCGCAACGACGAAGCGGAAAAGCAGGGGACGCCCGCTTTTTTCGCCAATGCGAAAATCTGAATGACATCTTTCAGCGATCCGGCCATCGGCTTGTCAATAAACAACCGCTTGCCCGCGGCTATGACCGGCTTGGCCTGAGCCAGATGGGGGCGTCCATCCAAACTCTCCAGCAGAACAACATCGACTTTTGTCAGCATCGTATCGATCGAATCACAGATCTCAACGCCCATGTCACTCAACTGCTTCGTGTACTTGCCCACACGATCCCAACTCGACGGCACATCGGGACTGCCACCGGGAAACGCGGCGACAACAACCACATCAGCCAAGTCCCCCTCGGCTTTCGGATTGTTCAGCGCCTTGGTAAAGGCGATCACATGCGACGTGTCCAGGCCAATAATACCCGCTCGTAACGGCTTGTCGCGTTCCGCGCCAAAACTGGACAGAGCACCACCGACAACAAGAACACAGACAACCAATCCAACCCACTCCGCTCGACGTACCATCTGATGAATCCTCACCACTTCGAGTTAACCGGTTCCCAGACACCAACAGGTGCCGGACGTAAAAGACAAAAACGACCTACAGGGCATGCCCAGCGCGTTCACACCCGATCTCGCGCGGCTTGGCCGCGAGCGGACCATGCGATATCCGCACCATTGTACAACAGGCTATTGGCCGGCGAAAGCGCACCCGTCGACCACACCACCCCGACGGCGCCGTAGATTCCGGCCCAGGTGCCCCGAAGCCGAGCCCACGAAGGCTATATGTGACGGCGCAAAACATGGTACAATAGTAATCGCCTCTACCAGCACGGGCTCAGTGACGCCGGCACGCCCCTGCGACGCCGATTCGAACCAACTTCACTAATGTCCCTACCACTTCACGATGCTCAAGGACACCCTTCCATGACCAGACGACGCCTTGGCTTCATTTCCTTAGCGGTTTTTCTCCTCTTGTCCAGCTTTGCCGGTGCCGACGAGCTGGAGATCCGCCTGCTGATCAAGCAGCTGGATGCGCCAACGTTTGCTCAACGCCAGGAGGCGACGCAGAAACTGCAAGCAATGGGCAAGACCGCTTTTCCAGCACTGCAGAAGGCCGCGCAAAGTGCCGCGCGTGAAGTCGCGGCACGCGCGATAACCATACTGAAACAACACATGGACAATGGGAACCAACAGACCAAGGCCGCAGCGAAGAAGGTCCTGCAGCACCTTTCTCAATCGACCGAGGGTCGGGCGGCACAGATGGCCAAAGAGGCACTTCGCCCAAAACCGGCTCCATCCCAACCCCGCATCCCGGGTGGCAACATACAAATCATGCAAGGCATCAACCCGGCAATGCTGCCCGCCCAGATCCAAATCAACGGGCAGATCATCGCCGGAAACAAACACCGCATTTCGATTCGTGTCGCCAATGGAACAAAGGATATTGACGTCGAAGAAAACGGGCGCGCAATCAAGATCCATGAAGGCGCAAAGGGCGATATCCAAATCGAAATCAGTGAGAAGAAGAACGGCAAGAAACAAACAAAAAAGTACAAAGCCAACAACGTCGCTGAACTGAAAAAGAAACACCCCGAAGCACACAAAATCTATGAGCAATACGCCAAGGGCCAAGGTGCATTCCAGATTCGCCTGCAAGCCGGCGGAATGCAAATCATCCCACCTAACGGCCCTAACAAACAGGTCGAACTGCATCAAAAACACATCCAAAAAATGATTGACAACCTGAAGAAGCAGATCGAACAGAACAAGGGAAACCAGCAACATCTGCAACGCATGATCGATCACCTGAAGAAACAACAGCAACAGATGGAACAAACTAAGAAAGCTGCGGACAAACCGGCTGATAAGAACACGTAGCCCGCACAAAGAACAAAGCGGCCCACGGATAAGATGAAGAGGGGAAGTAGGCCCACCGATGGCAAAGCGTCCCAC
>JAJSAJ010000442.1 GCA_024274855.1 Planctomycetota bacterium
CCGGATCGGTCCGTACAAGCTGAGGGAGCAGATCGGCGAGGGAGGCATGGGAGTCGTGTTCGTCGCCCAGCAAGAACAACCACTCCGCCGAAAGGTTGCACTCAAGATCGTCAAGCCAGGGATGGATACGCGCGAGGTCATTGCTCGATTCGAAGCGGAACGTCACGCCCTGGCACTGATGGATCATCCAAACATCGCCAAAGTGTTGGACGCGGGCGCCACGCAGTCCGGGCGCCCCTACTTTGTCATGGAGTTGGTCCGCGGGATCCCCATTACCGAATACTGCGATAAGAATAACTTGGCCGTGTGCGCGCGATTGACCGAAGCGATGCGTGCCAGCTTGGAGACCTGACGAGAAAGTATGGAACTACGTCAAGAACAACGAGTTGGCGAGCCAGCAAGCACAGAACAAAGGCGAGTTGAAACAACTCACACGACAAAACTTACAATCCATAGCGCAACGCCCCAAGCTCGCGCGAGGCATTTTCTTCCGGTGCTGTATCGCAGATCTTTTCAGTTAACGAGTGGGACATTTTTTTCCGAACGAGCGATAGGCGAAGTTCCGATCGCGTCTGCGTTCAATCGTGAGACTCGACCGTAAGGACATCATTGTTCCGGTGTCCTCGAATGTGCGGCCACCACGGGCCGCTTTGCTTAATTGTCGTCTGGTCTATTAAGACGACGAAGGGCTTGTAAAGGTCCACGGGAATTGAGAAATCGCTGCTCGTGCAATAGAAGACGCATGGCGGCCGCGATGTATACCCAGCGTCGGGGAGGTCTTCAAGGATTTCTTGGTTCGGTCAAACGCTCCTCACTGTCTATTGCCCGCTCTGTTTGGTTGGCGACGCCGGTTCCGCCGCATTAGTCTTTGGCTCTTTATTGCGTTTGTCGAACTCTGCTTGCCATCGGGCGACCTGCTTCGGCTTGTCCCATGCCTTGTAGAGAACGAGCAGGTCTTGGAGGCCTTCGCTCAGGTGGACTTGTTTGTTTTCTGGAATAGCCGCTTCGAGGGCCTTCATTCCTTCGTAGCCCGATACTAGAAGCGGTTCGGCCTCAGTGAAGAATTTGATCGCCGCATGTTTGTCAGTGGCCAACAGCGCGTGGCCTTCTCCTGTCAAGGCCCTACCAAGCATGCATTGCGTGTTGAAGCAGATCCAGTCGTTGCCCATTGTCTTTTCGCGAATCTTCAGGCATTCTCGCAAGTAGGACTCGGCCGCCGAGTACTGTTCGTACTTAAGAAGGTCACGGGCAACCTGCTCGAGCAGACGAGCAAACTTTAAACGATCCGGCTTTGCGAGTTTTCGCTGACCGACGATAAACCCTTCGAATAAGGGCAAAGCCTTTTTGGGCTGCTTGGCCGCAAGACAAGCAAGGGCAAAGTTAGCCATTGATCTGAGCGTATCAGGATGTTCCAGGCCCAATTGTGATTTCCTCAGTGTGAACGTTTCTTCAGCAAGCTGCAAAGCCTTAGTTAGGCGGCCAGCGATCTGGTAGGCATAGGCCAAGTTGCCCATCAGAAGGAGTGTGTCGGGATGATTTGGCCCCAGTTTCTGTTTCATCAGTTCTAGCGTCTCTTCAAAAAGAGGTAGGGCGGCGTCCAAACGGCCGACAGCTTGGTAGACTGTGGCTAAGTTGTTCATCGATCCAATTGTATCAGGATGTTCCGTTCCCAACGTCTTCGTTCTTAGTGTGAGCGTCTCTTCAAGGACGGACAACGCGTCATCCAGGCGGCCAGCTTTCCAGTAAACACTGCCCAAGCCATTCATTGCCGTGAGTGTTTCGGCATGTTCCGGCCCCAGTCTCTTTTTCATCAGCTTGACCGTCTCTTCATAGAGATGCAAGGCTTCTTCCAACCGTCCTGTATCCTCGTAGGCTCTAGCGAGATTACTCATCGATAAAAGTGTGTCGGGATGGTCCGGCCCTTGTTTCTGTGTTCTCCGCTTCAACGTTTCTTCAAAAATGGGTAATGCTTCTTCCAACCGGCCACTATCATCGTAGGCTCTGGCCAAGTTGTTCATAAAAACGAGTGTGTCGGAATGGTCTGGCCCAAGTTGTTTCTTGCTGATCTTGAGCGTCTCCTCGAATAGAGGCAAGGCTTCTTTCAACCGGCCACTATCATCGTAGACTCTGGCCAATTTGTGCATCGAAGTAAGTGTATCGAGATGGTCAGGCCCTAGTCTCTGTTTTCTCCGCTTCAACGCTTCTTCAAAAATGGGCAAGGCTTCTTTCAACCGGCCACTATCATAGTAGGCATTGGCCAAGTTGTGCATCACAGCGAGTGTTTTGGGATGGTCTGGCCCAAGTTGTTTCTTGCTGATCTTGAGCGTCTCCTCGAATAGAGGCAAAGCTTCTTCGAACCGGCCACCATCCTCGTAGGCTCTGGCCAAGTTGTTCATCACAGCGAGTGTTTTGGGATGGTCTGGCCCAAGTTGTTTCTTGCTGATCTTGAGCGCCTCCTCGAATAGAGGCAAGGCTTCTTCCAACCGGCCACCATCATCGTAGGCTCTGGCCAAGTTGTTCATCGAAGTGAGTGTGTCGGGATGGTCTTTTCCTTGTTTCCTGTGGAACGCCTCGAACGTCTTTTCAAGAAGTGGCAACGCCTTGTCTAGGCGGTCAGTCTCCATGTAGGCGACGGCCAAGTTGCCCATCGACATGAGCGTGTTGGGATGGTCCTGTCCGAGTTTCTTTTTCCTGAGTTTGAGCGTTTCTTCATGGAGCTTCACCGCCTCGTCCAATCGGCCAGCGTCCGCGTAGGCGGTGGCCAGGTTGTTCATCGAAGTGAGCGTGTCGGGATGCTCACGCCCCATTTTCGATTCGTAGAGCTGCCTGGCTCGCTCGTGTTGCCGGATGGCGAGTTCGGTTTCACCGAGATATAAGTACGTAAGTCCCAGCGTGCTGCGCAGTGCCGCCTCGACCAATGGCTTGTCGGTAAAGGAGCCGGCAATTGTCGGCTCGGCTGCGTCGACTGCCGCCCGAATTGTTACGTCGATTCCCAAACCGCCCTCCTGCCCCTTGGGACGTGCTGTAGCCAAAACGTTGTTTTGGAAGAAAGCCAGCACGGTTTCCGATTCCTGGCGGCGTGTTTCAGCCTCTTTACGAGCCTGCTCCGCCTCAAGACGTTTCTTCTCGGTCTCCTTGCGGGCCTGTTGTTCCGCTTGGTTGGCTGCTTTGAGTTCCACGTTCTTCGAGGTCAGTTGTGCGTTCGCGTGGTCGAGCTCGGTATTCGCGTCCGCCAGTTGCTGATTCTTCCCAGAAACGATGACGACGATAGCCAGCGTGCTGGTCAAGCCAATCAACAACGTTGCAGCCAAGGATGCTACCGACTTGGGATGTTTGCGCATCCAACGCCGTGCGCGGATCGACAGGGGGTCGGAGTGGGCTCGAACAGGCTCGTCGGCCAGATAACGTTCCACATCGTCGGCCAACGCCTTGGCTGAAGCGTACCGATCTTGCGGTTGCAGCGCCATCGCCCGAAGACAGATCGATTCCAGCGGTTTCGGAGTGGCGGATTGAATCCGGCGCGGAGACGGAAAATCTCCCATTTGCACTTTTTTGAGTATCTCTTCGAACGTCTTGCCTTCGATCGGAGTGCGGCCGGTCAGCAAGTAATAAAGTGTTGCTCCCAAACTGTAGACATCGCTTGCGGGACCGAGATCGTCCAGACGTCCGGTTGCCTGCTCTGGTGGCATATAGACAGGTGTGCCCATGACGCTGCCCATGGCTGTTGGTGCAATGTTGCTCCCACTCTGCGGCCGTAGAAGTGATTCGCCTTCTTTGGACTCCGGTTCATCGCTAAACCCTTGCACTTTGGCCATGCCCCAGTCTACGACAAGCGTTTCGCCATACTTGCCCAACATGATATTGCCAGGCTTCAGGTCGCGATGCAACACGCCTCGACTGTGGGCATACGCGATAGCGTTGCACACATCCACAAATCGGCCAAGCAAGTTGCGAAATGCGACACTCTCGAACGAGACGCTTAAGAGCGGCTTGCCGAGTACACCACTTTCGCTTGGCGGCTTGGCGGTGGCCTGCCGGCTGGCACGTGTCGGTTCGTTCCGAGTTGTCGCATCGATCTGATGTGGTTCGCCGGTCGGCCTTTGTTGAGCGGGCTCTTCCGAAGTGTGCCGCTCGGCAGACGCTCGCTCGGCACCTTGGTGGAAGCGATCGGCCGCTTGTTGAAGACTAGCACCGCGAATGAATCGCATGGCATAAAATGGACGACCGTCGGCGTACTGCCCCAAACCGTAGACAGGAACAATTCCCGGATGTTCCAGGCCGCCGGTTACTTCGGCTTCCAGAACGAACCGATCGCGGCTACCCTTGTCGTCCGCGAATTTCGCTTGGATCAGTTTCAGGGCCACTTCCCGGTTCAGCTCCCGATCCTTGGCAACCGAGACTTCGCCCAGTCCACCCTTTGCATGGGGACGTAGCAGTTGGTACCGCAGGCCGCCGGAGGTCGGCTTGTCCACGGCCCTCGGGACACTGTCTGTACTGATCGTTTCGTCATGTGGGCCATCGTGCGATTGGACAAATGACAGCGTAACCGCCAGTTGTGGATCCCCCAACGATTCTAGATCGTGGGCCACTGAGCCGATCGAACTGAGCGAGGCCAAGCTCTCTTGCGGATCGCCCTGATGATTGTCGATATGCTGTGCGACCAGCGGGGCCAGCAGTTGGCAGCCCTCAATGCTAAGGAGCCCGTACTCGACCAGGATCTCTTCGATAGGTCCGTTTCGGTTTCCTTGCAGCCAGGTACGCATCGCTGTTAGTAGGCCGGGACGATCGATCAAATCCATCCGAAACGCCAAGATAACGAACAGCAGATTCCGATTCAGGTGGGATGCCGACACAGGAAACTCCTCGACGTTGTGCAAAGGCAACTGGCCTGTACTGTGCCAATTCTGAAAATTCGTGTTAGGACTTGGGGGGCAGAGGGCTTCACGTCCAGCAGGTTGGAATAAGACGTTCCAAGACGGCCGTTTCCTTTGAGGGTACATGGCCGGATGTCAAAGTCATGAGATGCCGTGCAACGAGAATCAGAGTTTCGGTTTGTTGCTCGGTTTGTTTCGATACATCACACTTCGCGATCATTCGTTTTCTTCCGCCGACCAACGAATGAGAGCACTAGTGAAATGATCCCACTGACAAGCAGTCCGGCACCGCCAGCCAGTGTCCAGACAATTTCATTTTCTTCAACGTGCGCTGTTCCCAGACAGAGAAAAAAGACTCCAGCTACGATGCCTGCAACACCCGACCCCGAAGCCAATACCGCAAAAATCCGAGCGATCACTCGGAGGACGATTGGTTTCCAGATGCAAAGAGCAATTAGGCCAATAAACGCAATCGAAGCAATTACCGAAATGAGGAAGGGCATCACACTGGTTCCCACTAGTATCCAACAGAAAGATTCTATACCGACTCAGATGGACGCGACTCCAGCCAGAATGACAGATAGTCCATTGTCAGATCATACCGTTCCATCGAATTGCTGGTCAATGTCGAGCGTGAATATTTCATCGAACTTGGTCCCGGTCCGAAGACCGAGAGTCAGCCCCGGCGGTCATATGGTGCGACATTGGAATCAGGTTCCGGCGTGGCACCCGCCAGTCGACCAATCGGCGTTTGGCCGGTGGTTGGGCAGCCGACAGCACTCGCCCGATTCGCGTGCGCAGTGCCCAAAAGTCTTGCGGTTTCAGCCGGTCGAATTGAACACGTCCAGAATCTTCACCACCTGTGAACTTGGTCGATTTTCAGGTACCGACGAGTCTCAGCAGTTCGCGCACACGCTTTCCAACGGCCTTTTTCCAGGATTCGGGACGGCCGACCGTTTGCCAGGGGAGTACTCCGTCGTAGCCGAGTGTCCAGGCGTCGATACACCAAGCGGTGGGTTGGATGTTGCTGCGTTCGATCGGGTTTGTTGAACCGTATTCCATAACCACCTGGCCAAACGCATGCTTGCGGTCAATGAGCATCCGCTAGTATCGACGGAAGCGGCGGCCGACAACGGTGTAATCCAGCACTCCGTCCAGCAAGTCTCGCTGCCACTGTGGCCGAGAAATGTCACAACGAAACATTATTTTCACAGCGGGCGACGTGCCGGCGAGTCCTTCGTGGTAGAGACCACCAAACCAGCGGAGGGCCCAAAAATCCTGGAAATGAGCCGGTTCGTCCAGGATCCAGGGCGAGCTGCCTCGCGACCAACCTTTCTTCTTGAAGGTGTTTTTGTTGTTCAGGTAGATCTGGAAGATCGTGTTGTGCCAGCCGCGTTGCTGAAAATGTTCCGCTATTTTCCGCGTCGCCTCGACTTGCTCGCGACGATAGCGGTCCGAAAACGCCCGATCCGCCCAGGTGTCACCGTTATAGTTCTTGTCGATCGGTGTCGGCCAGTTTTCATGCAATGGCAGGTAGAAACACTCCAGCGGCACATTTTGTCGCGGCAAGCCTCGAAACGTACTTCCGTCTAAATACGGGCCGAAGCGACGGTCCCAAGTGGTCCAGTCGAAACCGTGACCATCCCATGCCGGGGCACAACCGTCGGCAATTGTTCCGTGTTGAGAATAGGGCAGCCGGTTCAGGACCGTGCGATGCACATGAGCCAGCTGATAATACTTGTCTTCGTTCGACGGCAGTCCGTAGCAATTCATTTCGGGCAAAAAACTCAAGAAGTCCGGGAGAGTGAAGTTTCAGACCTGGATGGTTACGGCAATTCGGAGTGTCTCGGAACCGCTTCGCAGTATCAGGAATCCGTGACGTGTGCCGGCCACGGCGGCGTGTGGGACGAAGAGCTCGCATAGCAGTGACGTGTTGACCTGGTTCGCGATTTGCTCATCGGCAGGTGGTACGTCTAACGGTCGGTTCAGCATCACAATCGGGTCGGGCAGCGGCCCCCGGTCGGTGCCAACGCAGCGCATTCGGCCGAACGTGTGAGGCAACGGCGGCTGTCCGTCGAGCACCAGTGCCGCGCCCACTTGTCGGGCGCGGCCGTGCAGCAGTATCTGAAACGCTACAATCTCGTTCTTGGCTGCGTGGAGTTCGATCGGTTTGTTCGCCGCATCCCATAAGTGGTTTTTTCGCAAATGGGCAGATCTCTGTTCGGGGATCATCTTCCCGGATACAGGATCCACTTTGTCCAAGGGGTCGATGATGGCGACTTCTGCATCGCCGATACGCGGCAGGCGTGCCATCCGTGGTACTCCATCGAGTCCCGTCATTGCCCAACGTCACTGCGGTCAGATCGCTGCCGAGAAACGCCCAGGGGATGTCTGGATGGCGCTGAGACGCGAACGATGAAGCACCCGCTTGCGGCGAGGAACGGTCGGATCTGCCCTCGATCCAGAGCGATCTAATGCCGCTCACGGTGACCCGATGCAGAGTCTCCGATCCCTTACCATGAACATGCAGGGTTGCGCTGCGGATGACGTGCCCCCTGAGCGGTCCTGGGTGGTCTTGGGCTCACTGCTCTTTTTTTTCCTGCCTGGCGACCCGGACGTGTTCTGTCACATAGCGGTAGGAATACAACCACCCGTTGGCTGCATACCACACGTCGTTTCGATTCGCCACGTGAGTGAAGTGTTGCATCAAGGTGGACCCACATACGCCGTCCCTACCTTCACGCATGTCGTGTATCACACTGTTCTGATATCGATCCGGGTGCCACATCGCGTAGAAGATGCCGCCGGCTTCGTATACGGTATCGAACGCGCGAGTCAAGAGGGCAACATCACGCGCATAGTACCGTCCCGGCGGCTGCCTCGCCTGGAGTATCGCATCGTACGAGACGGTTTGGAAGCCTCCAATGCCATAGTAATGATGCTTGACGTTCTACGGCACGAAATCGGTGCTGCCGGGGTTGTTACGCCGATTCCAGGCTCGCAGAAATAGGAACTCACCACTGGCCGTCTTTTCTAATTCTGCGTCTTCATAGCCACAGGGAAGTATGAATGTGAACACATGTTGTCCGTAGGGGATTTTGGTGAGTTCCGCGAGGATGTCGTCCCGGCATCCCAGAATCTCCCTTTTGTATCCGTGAACCGCATACTTGGCGTGATTGCAAGGATGCGTCGTCGTGTGGACGGCGGGCTCCCATCCGGGGTCTGCCTGCCAAGCTCCTCACGCATTCGGTACCACATCAAGGATCGGTCCACGGCCCGGCTGTTGATGGCGATGGTTACGGGGATGCGGAACGTTCGGCACGCGTTGACCGAGGCTTGATACTTGTCCGATGCGTCGTCAGTCATTCCTTTCCACTGAGCACCAGGGTTGGAACTTGTTTGCTTTCCCCAGTTGTCGTTGGATAGTGTGTAAGCGGCCTTCCTGTTGTCGTAGTACTTGGTAGCTGAATGGAAATTGACCGATGGGGCGTTGGCGAACTTGAGATGAAGCGTGTTGCTCCTGCCGAACCCGACCGATACGTAGGCCTCGCCTTTGCTTCGATCGAACCGTACGCACTGTACGCCGTTAAAGAAATCGCCTGGTGTTTTCGTTTCCAGCGGCGTCCATGTCGTCGCTGTTGCGTCGCGCCGAAATACTTTCACATTGGCCGGAATATCGGACAACTTAAACATGTAAGTGACCTGGTAACGAAACCCCCACTTCTTCCACGTCGACTCTTCGACGGAAATGGTGAAACAGCAATCGGGTGACGCGTTATCGTCAGGCGTGGTGTTTCGGAGGATTTCGGATAGCTTGTCGGCTTCTTGGCAAGCCTGAATGGCTAAGTCGCTACAATACTGGGTGAGGTGGGCACGAGCGGCGTCTTGGTCGGTCTTCCAAAGCTCAAATGTCGCCCTTTTCACCATTGGCTGATCCCGGAACTCGTGATCCTCGAAGGCCGTCCAAACCGGTTGCACGACTTTGACTCGGCTTCCAAAATCCTTTCGGACCAGATCTTGAAATGTCTTGAACTTCCACCACGCCAGCTGCGGAGCCAACTCGAACGTCTCGTGAGGCGGATTGAAGTGGTAGTCCAAACTCAGTTGCGTTTTGATGTCGGTCCCCCGGTAGTAGCTTCTTGGCGTCTTGGTGATGCCCAAGTACCAGGGCGTCATCACGCTGGTGGAAGGCTCGGCGGTCACCGGAATTCACCAGCAACCGAGTGGACTTCGAGGATTC
Source organism: Planctomycetota bacterium (assembly GCA_024274855.1). GTDB lineage: Bacteria > Planctomycetota > Planctomycetia > Pirellulales > Pirellulaceae > JAJSAJ01. The sequence goes on from JAJSAJ010000442.1 coordinate 9,115, forward strand.
GTTGGCGATTGGCGAGTGTCTGCTCAGCCGCGTTTCTGATCAAAGCCAACGTGCCACGCACACCTGGTTAGGTTGAGCGTGTTGATCTGCCTCGGGCGAGATCCTTGCCAGTATTGAGTAGGAACCGGCAACGGTTGTGGCACTGGAGATGATGCTTGCCGGTGATAGCCGAAAAAAACATGCAGGATGATGGCAAGCGGTTTTCAGAAAAGCCACAACGTGTTCCCGTTTGGATGGTGCGTCGACCAGGCGACTGTCAGGTATCATCGCGAGTTTCCCGTATGGCAGCGACATAGTTCTTGAATTCGGTGAGAGATTTTGTGTAGTACTCATTGTTCGGCGAAATCTCAACTGCGCGTTGATAGGCCATAATCGCGTCGTCCAGACGATCGGATTTGCTGTAAGCGATTCCCAGGTTAAACCAGTCTTGATCGGCATTTGGTTTCATCTCAACCGCCTTCTCCAGGTATGTCACGGCCTATTCCGTTTGGTTGTCCTTTAAAGCCCGATAGCCGAGGTACGCATATTCGTCCCCCACCGTTCCCGAAAAGTTGAGGTAGGGCCGCCCGATGGATGCCGCAAGGACCAGAGTCGTGAACACGCCGAATAACAGCAGTCGACTAGCGAGACGCGTGTCTGATGTTCGAGCGACAACACACCATCCGAGAATGTAGCCCAAGAGGGCACCTGCGCCATGGGCAACGTTGCCAACCTGCCAGACATCGGCAATTGTCAAGGCAATACAAAGGAAGAACCACAATACGAAAAGCCTGACAACCAGCGGACTGACAGCATCTGCGAAGCGGGCGTCGTGACGGCTGAGTACCCACAGGAGCCCAAAGAGGCCGTACCCAATTCCAGACAGTCCGACACCAGAACAAGCAAATGCGTAGTCGGCAAGTGACGATCCAATGCCAAGAAGAAAATAAATCAAAGCCGTTTTGATTGAGCCAAATCTTGCTTCTAGTTTTCCACCGAAAAACAATAGCCAGTAAAGGTTAAAAGCAAGTGAAGTAGATCAACATGAGGCAGCACTGAGGTGACCAACCGCCAAGGTTCTGACCAGACACGAAAGTCCAGCGTGATAACGCTTACGTCGCCCCCGGTCCACCACCAGCCTGTCACGACGATCGACAAGGCGGCGAGGAATCCAGTCACCGGCTGGATGATAATCGCTTTTTCCTGTGAGTCGTCCATCGAGGCTCCTATCCGGATGTCGTCCTCTCGAGAATACGGTGTATTCTGGTGCGGAAGTGGCCAAACGCACACACGTTATCGTCTTCTGGCTTGACCAGACTTCTCCCATGTAGGGAACGAGGAAGATATCACCGGGCAATCCAGTACAGGAGCCCAGCCACAATCACCGCTTGCCAAGCGGCAATGGCCTTTTGTGAGATAAAGATTGTGTCACTGTTTAGCCGTCTGCAGAAGGATTTGTATCGCGCTGCCGTTTTTTCGGTTGATCGACATCAACGGTCTTGTGACGTTGGTGAGCGAGTCTAATGAGCTAAGAGCAACATGTCACTCCAAAGGCCCCGCTCCCTTCCCGCCGCCGAAGGCGGCGGGAAGGGAGCGGGGAGGGAGAAGTTCACCACATCGCGTTAGCTTGCGAGACTTATTCACCCATGGAACAAGCCCTTGGGGGGCGTTCGACAACCGTTCTCCTCCATTTGGCTAAAAGTGTTACAAGATCGTGAATCGCTACTATTTGAGGTACTTGTCAAAGAACGCGATAACTTCCGATCGGAGGTCACGCTGTCTGGGCTGCAGGTGAAAACTGTGTGGGGCCCCTTCGACGATAATCAGTCGGCTTTGCACGCCGATTTCCCTGGCCGCCTGGCAGAAGCGCCGGGACTGGTCCAGCGGGGTTGTCTTGTCGGCCGTGCCGTGCAGGATCAGCATGGGTGGGTCGTCCTTCGACAGTTGCTTGATGGGCGATGCAGAGTCCCAAAGAGCCGGTGCTTCCGCCTGTGGTTTGGTAAACATTGGCAGGTTTGGATAGGGTCTAGGTGGGACTTGCCCCTCCCACGTGGAGGCGCAGTGGGGGTACATCGGTACGGCGGCTTGAATGCGGCACGAGTAGTTCGCGTCCTCGCTCGGGTCAATCCCCACCTCGGGCCCGCTGACCGCCAGCAGGGCGGTCAGATGCCCGCCCGCCGATCCGCCGATGGCCCCGATATGCTCCCGATCGATTTGGAATCGATCGGCGTTCTTGCGCAACCAACGCACCGCCCGCTTGCAGTCCCGGATGTTCCGAGGAAAAGTCGGCGAGCCCGTCTTAGCCAAGGCATAGTTGATCGACATGCAGACATAGCCGTGCAATGCGAGTGTCGTGCCAATGTTTACTTCGCGAGCCGCCCCTTTGTCGCCCCCTGTCCAACCGCCACCATGAATGATCACGATGCCTGGATACTTCTTCCCCTGTTCGAACGTGGGTGGCAGATAGAGATCAGCTTTCTCCTTGCGATCTGGTGCAAGGTACGACACATCCTTTTTGATGCGAACCGCGGGCTGCTCGGGGCCGATGTCGCGCACAAAGATATTGGGCCAGCGGATTCCCCCACCGTGTGTTTGCAGCATGATCGGGCCTTTGCTCGGCAGAGGCTGCGAGCGATCCCAGTAGTTCTCCATCACGGCGCCGTCGACGACCAGTTTGTTATTCAACCACACCCAAGTCCGGTTGCTGATCTGGCGGATGCGGAACTGGTTCCATTCACCAAACGGTTTGTCGGCACGCACAAGTGGGGCACGCGCTGGTGTTCCGGGAGTGTTGTTAAACAGCCCCCCCGAGCCAAGATGGGGTTTGCGCGTCGGATTCTTTGGATTGAAGACCTGATTCCAATCCCAGATCTGTACCTGCGGAGTGCCGCGCAGATAGATGCCGCTGTCGGCCTTTGCGACGGTTTTGTATTCGAGCAACAGTTCGATATTTCCAAATTGCTCGTCGGTCGTGGCATAGGGACCATGCCCGTCATTGACCAGCGCGCCTTTCTCGACGCGCCAATGCTTTGGGAAATCAGCCCGCTGCTGAGCAAGGTTCGCCGCTCTCTTGTCTCCGGTCAACTTGGCGGCACGGTGTGGATTAAGTCCGTGCCAGCCTGATAGATCGCGACCGTTGAAGATTGCTCGAAAACCCTTTGGAGGGATGGGGTCCGCAGCCAGGATCGTGAAACCAAAGCAAGGCTTGTTGACTCGCCGTACCACCTCGGTCATCGCCGCGGGGTCGTCCTTGAAAAACGTGTAGTGCGTCATGTCGAGTGTGCACACGGGCGGGACCTTTTCCATCGCGCCCGGAACATTCTCGCGAGTGATAAAGTAAAAACACGTCATCAAGAAGTCGGCATCCGGGCCCTCGTCGGCAATGCGTTTGATACAGTCGGGATTGTGGGCCGAGACACCAACCATGTTGATCAGTCATCTACGGCGACGATTTTGCATTCGGGCAATGATTTTCGCAAACGCACAATCGACTTCCACGTCACCCATGAATTCCACAGCGTCAGTTCCTTAAGCTGTGTCATTTTCTCCAAGTCGATCAGGCCTTCACCTCGAATTCGATTATCTCCAAGTGTTAGGGATTCCAGCTTTGTTAGCTGGCTGATGAACCGCATGCCCGTATCATCCACGGAAGTGTAAGTTAAATCGAGTTCCCGAAGTTCTTGTAAGCCGCTCAACTTGGCAAGGAACTTGCTCGTAAGTCGGCGGTTGTCACCTAAATCCAGCTTTTGTAGCTTTCGCATCCGCCCAACATACACAGCTCCCGCGTCGGTGATCGCCGTTTCTTCGAAGTTCAGCTCCTCAAGCGACCCAACGGCAGCAAGGTTGCGCAACCCTTCGTCACCAACATTGGAATGACTGAGGTCGATTGTTCTGAGCGATGGCAACTCCTGTAAATATTGTAATCCAGGTCCCCTGATGCCGGCGACGGATCTCAATTGAAGCACCTCAAGGGCCGGAAGTTGCTTTAGATACTGAAGCCCATCATCCGTTACCTGACTCCCCCAAAGGCAGAGATGCGTAAGCTTTGGCAATCTTGGCAGATAGGCGAGGTTCGCATCGGTCGTTCTATAATAAAGCCTCAACGCCTTAAGGTTCGACAATGCCCCGAAGTGTGCAAGTCCACCGTTGCTCGTGAAACCAGCTCGGACACCCAGGGTTTCAATTCTCGCTCCGGCTAGATTTGCCAAATCGGAAGGCCGAATGTTACCGTTGTCTCCTAGCGATAACGATTTCAATTCTCGCATTTCACAAACGTGCCTCAGCCCTTCCCCCGTGATGTATGGACTGAGCGTCAAGTACTTGAGATGTGGCAAATCCGTAATCGTCGCCAACCCAGCATCCGACACGGTTGTTTGCTGTAACTGCAGTCGTGTGATTTCGCTGCGGTTCTTCAAGAACCCGAGGTCTTCATCGCCAATAAGTCGATCTAACGAGGGAGCCCGTGTGAATACCAGTCCCGTTTCATGAAGTTTCACGGAATGTGATTTGTCGACTTCGATCCCATGGAACGTGAGATAGGAAATGCCGACAAGCGTTACTCGCGGCAAGTACTCCCTGGCGTTCCGTTTGCCCGTCGCCGGATCCGTTGTGAGTCTCCACGTCGATGAGGGTGGAGAAACACGCCTTAACGCGGGCAATTGCACCAAGTGTACCATGCCTCTGTCCGTAACATCTGTCATCGTAAGACGTATTTCAGCAAGTTGCCGCATGCCGGTCAGATACCCAAGCCCAGCGTCCGCCACACGCGTATAGGACAGATCAAGTGTGTTCATCTTGACCAACCGCTGCAAGTGCAATAGGCCCACGTTGGTAATAGGAAGTCCGCGCAGATTCAACTCCCTCAATTCCACCAACTCGCTTAACGCCGCCAAACCCTTATCGGTCGTGTTTGTTCCCTGCAACCAAAGACGACGTAGTTGATGGAATCCACGTAGCACCTTTAAGCCGGTATCGCTGACATTCGGGTTGAATCGCAAATCTAAATGTTCCAGTTGCCTCATTGCCGCCAATTGCCGTAACCCGATGTCATTAAGTGTGCTCGAACGCAAATTGAGATATCTGAGATTGGTAAGCTGTCCTAGACGACTGAACGCCGCGTTGTCCATCTCTGCCTTGAATCGCAATACTTGCAATTGTTTGAGGTTTCCCAAGTACGCAATATCCGGACCTTCCAATCGCGTAACATCACCCAGATTCAGTTCCCTCAGTTTGGTCAAACACTGAAGGTGCACAAGGCCGTTGTGGTTGTTCGACGTCTTGTCCAGATCGAGTGCTTCTAAATTCCTCAACCTGGATAAATATTTCAGGCCCGCAGGTGTGATTGACGTGCCATGCAAGGATAGCCGCCGCAGATGCTTCAAGCCTTGCAAGTTCTTTAACGACTCGTCCGTAACATGCGAGTATTGGAGATAAAGGCGTTCCAGATGAGGCAAGTGTTGCATCCAACCCAAATTGAGTTCATCCTCCGGATGATTCCTCAGGCTCACGACGGTCACATGTCCATCGGCGTTGCTTTCATAAGTTCCGCCAAGTTTCTCTAATTGACGAATAACGCCACGCTCGGCTTCACTGAGTTGCTGTTCGCGGCCACCTTCTTCACTCTTGCCACATCCAGCAATCAGCAACAGAATTATGGGCACGTAGTTTTTCATGTTGGTCTTTCTCGCGAAGACGTCCAGCATCCGCTGGCATTGTTCATCACCTGCTCGGATTCTCGCATCAATCCGCACCTCCTCACGCAAACCGAACCGGGTGAGCTGTTCATTCTGCGGAACGCCGGGAATATCGTCCCGCCGTACGGAGCGGTCCATGGAGGCGAAGCCGCAACCATTGAATATGCGGTCAGTGTGCTCGGAGTCAAGGACATCGTGATTTGCGGGCATTCACATTGTGGAGCAATGGCAGGATTGTTCGATCAATCAGGGCTTGAAAAGCTCCCTGCCGTTCGGTCGTGGCTTTGCCACGCGGAATCGACGTACCGGTTCGGTTCGCTGCATGAGCAACAGGTTCAACTGGCCGCCGTAGGATTTGTATTTGGCTGCTGTCTTTTCGGTTGATCGATCCCAACGGCCTTGTGCCATTGGTGAGCGAGTCTATTGAGCTAAGAGCAGCATGTCACGCAAAAACCGCCCTCAGTCCATTCCCGCGGCTATAGGCGACGGAGGGGGGAGGAGGGGAGGGGTGGGAAGCTCCGCACATCGCTTCAGCATACGAAACTTGTTCACCCATAGGACAAGCCCAGGGGGGGCCTTCGACAAGCAGGCTCCTCCTTTTGTCTAAACAGATACAAGTCCAAGAGTTTCTGAAGCTTGACGTTGCCAGACGGCTACACAGTTACGACAATTGGTAACGCGTCGGTGCAGCGAATCAGAAGCCTGCGCCCATCGTTTTTCGGACTCCGAGAAACAGCTCACCAACGTTAGAGCCCCCCCGGGCTGTCTCCATGATCCAAGTCATACAGCAATTGCCCAATTGTAACCGTTCACGGCGAGAGTGCGTGGAGGGGCAGTTGGCGTTTTTCATTTTTCACTTATCATTTTTCAGTAGCCGTTCACGCCGCTGGGGTCTGACGCAATTTTCGGCGGAGAAAGCGTTCATTTACGCAAACGCATTTTGTCGCCGAAATTGGGTCTGACCCCTTGGAAGCGAACCGGCGGCCTACATTCCGTGAACGGTTACATTTTTCGTAACCGTTCACGGGTCTTCAGAACTCTCGGGACTTTCCCGAAGATAGTCGCCCGGGAACTCGAAACCAATCTCTTTGATTCTCAGAGATGCTATCCGGCTTGCCAACCCCCCCAAAAAAGAGGTTACAAACTAATCGGCAAGCAAGCTCTCCTGGAGCTCGATGTAATCCGGACAGATCTGGGGCGTGATTTCGTATTGCTTCGTTGCGTGTCAATACGTATCCTCGCGCACCATGAAAGTCC
>JAJSAJ010000443.1 GCA_024274855.1 Planctomycetota bacterium
CACTTTGCACTTTGCACTGTTTTCCTTACGGCAGAAAAAGCGGAAGAACGTCCTGCCCCGTCAAGACGAGATTCTCAACTGGCCAGCCTCGCCCTCCCGTTTTGAGACACATCCTAGCGCTGCCACGCGGCGAGCGCGTGGGGGGCGACTGCCGCAAGGGACTCAAGGGCCGGCCCTCTTGTCCGCTTCTTTCCGGTCGTCCTACTACCCGTTTTGGCCGCTTTGCTCACTGACCCCCCCCTGAAATAGCTATACAATCGTCGATCAGCCAGGCCGTTAGGGGGGTATTTTCGTCGAAACGGGTGCTGATCTCTCTTGCGTTATTTCTTCAAAACCTGCTACTCTCCCGGCCCATCAACAGGTTGGCCAAGTTCTGGCAGGCAGAATCCGCGACCGGACGGGCAGGACCTGTTTACCGCAGCGATTGGTTGGCGTTGGGTTGCGCCGGGTGGTCAAGCCGGCCAGGCTGTTAGCGATCGTCAGGATCATTAGTCGAACGGGCGAGGATGCCATGAGACGCGTGAACGAAGGGAATCGAATGGACACCGGAACGGGACGAGCGGCAAGTCGAGCTATTCTCGCCTTTGGCCTGCTGGCCATGCTGTTTGCCGGACACGCGATTCAGGCGGAGGAGGCGAGTTGGATATGGTCTCCGAAGCATGCGAAGGACGAAGTACCGGAGGTCGCGTGTTATTTTCGCAAGACCTTCCAGGCGTATTCTCCGTCACGGGTTCAGATAACGATTGCCGCGGACGATGAGTATATCTTGTACGTCAACGGGAGCCAGGTTGGTCGTGGTCAGTCGTACCGACAGTTGGACGAATACAACATCACGCGCCACATCCGTCGCGGCAGGAACACGATTGCGGTCCAAGTCTTCAATCACCGCGGGCCGACCGCCGCATTGGTCGCACGCATTTTCTTAAAGAAACCAAACCACGGTTGGATCACGCTTTCGTCGGATGCCACGTGGTTGACAAGTCTTCGTCCGTTACCGTTGTGGAACACGACATACTACAACGATCGATTCTGGACGCATGCTCAGGTGTTCGGTTCACTGGGTGACACGGTTCCGTGGGATCGTCAGGAAGATGTAACGGAGACGGAGATTCACCGAACCGAGCGATTTCGGATCGGCCGAGAGTTCAAAGTGGATCGAGTGGTATCGGCTGAGGAGACAGGTTCGCTGATCGCGATGTCGTTTGATGAGTTTGGCAATATCGTCGCGTCGCGAGAAGGCGGTCCTTTGCTGCTGATTTACGATTCCGATCGGGACGAGACGATCGACACGGTCCGGGTTTATTGCGATCAGGTCAAGAATGTACAGGGAATTTTATCGGTTAATGGAAATGTCTATGTGACGGGCGATGGGCCGGACGGCCAAGCGATGTACCGATTGTCCGATGATGACGAGGATGGCCAGCTGGAGAGTGTTCAGACGATTATCAAGTTTGAAGGCGAGATGGGCGAGCATGGTGCGCATGGCTTGACGTTGGGACCGGACGGGTGGATCTATGTGGTAATTGGAAACCACACGTCGCCCAAGAGACCCTTTGACTCGACCAGTCCTTACCGAGATTACTATGAAGGCGACCTGGTCCGACCACGTTACGAAGATCCGGGCGGGCACGCCGCAGGTCGGAAGGCTCCGGGCGGTGTGATTTTTCGGACCGATCTGGCCGGAAAGAAGGTCCAGTGGGTCGCTGGTGGTCTTCGAAACGTATACGACCTGGCATTCAACTCAGAGGGGGAGTTGTTTGTCCACGACAGCGACATGGAATCGGACATTGGGATGACATGGTATCGTCCGACGCGAATATGCCACGTCGTGCCGGGTGCCGAGTTTGGATGGCGTAGCGGATGGGCGAAATGGCCCTAGTACTACATGGACTCGTTACCGGCGATCGCGGACACGGGGCGGGGATCGCCCACCGGTTGTGTTTTCTACGACCACTTCACGTTTCCCAGAAAATATCAGGGTTCGTTATTCCTGGCCGATTGGTCGGAAGGCAGGATCCTGGCTGTTCATCTGAAGCCGGATGGGGCGACTTACAAGGCAGAGACCGAAGTGTTTCTAGAGGGTCAGCCGCTGAACGTAACCGACTTGGAGGTCGGTCCCGACGGTGGACTCTATTTTGTAACCGGGGGCCGAGGGACCGGCGGTGGCGTCTATCGAGTGCAATGGAAAGGAAATGTTCCGGAGTCGGTTCGAGACTTGGGGACAGGGATTTCGCCGGTCATTCGTCAGCCACAGCTGCAAAGTGCTTGGGGACGCCAGCAGATTGCCAATATGAAGACCAAGGTCGGTGAAGACTGGGGCCCCTATATGATCGGGGGCGCCCGAAGTACGGTGAATCCGACGCGTTATCGTATTCGTGCGATGCAACTGATGCAGCTGTATGGCCCCAATCCGCCGATCGCGCTGCTGTTGGAGCTTTCCAAGGACAAGAACGAAGTGGTACGAGCCAATGCGGTTAAGTGGATGGGCATTTACTCGGACGAGGATACGCACAATCGCCTGATCGAACTACTTGACGATTCGGACAGAACGGTGCGTCGCAAGGCGTGCGAATCGTTGGTTCGATCTGGTCAAACGGCGCCGATTGAAGCACTGGCCAACATGCTTGGATCGGATGATCGTTTTGAAGCTTGGGCTGCTCGACGTCTGCTCGAACGAAATGACCCGAAGTCGTTGCGTCAGACGGTGTTGACGTCGGACAAGACGCGTGTTTTCAATCGCGGTGCGTTGGCGTTGTTGATTGCCCAGCCGAGTTCGGAGAATGCGTTGGACGTGCTTCGGCGAGCCAGTCGGCGGATGACTCGCTTCGTGTCGGACCGCGACTTTATTGACATGTTGCGTCTCATGCAAATAGCCGTGATGCAAGGTGATGTCGCGCCGGACCGCCTTACGCCACTGCGTGATCAGCTGGCTGAGGAGTTTCCGGCAGGTAGCCCGAAGATGAATCGCGAATTGATTCGGTTGCTCGCCTATTTGCAAGCGTCTTCGATTTTGGATCGCTATATCGCATACCTTGATGGTGATGCGGCCAAGGAAGACAAAGTCCATCTAGCAATGTATATGCAATTTATCAAGGATGGGTGGACGACCGAACAGAAACTGAAACTGCTCGACTTCATGGCCAAGGCACATGAGGACGAAGGAGGCATCAGTTACGCGCTGTACATCGGAAACGCGACGCGTGATATTGCTCGGAGCTTGTCGCTTCGCGAGAGTATCCAAGTGATCCAACGGGGTGCGGAGTGGCCGGATGCGGCGCTCGGGGCACTCTATAAGCTGCCTAAGCAGCTGGATGACGATACCCGTGCCGCATTGGAGAAAATGGATGAAACCATTGACTCGCGTGATGATATCTCCAGTAAACAGCTGATGGTCGGGATCGTCGCCGTACTGGCACGCGATGGCCGCGAATCTTCGATGGACTACCTTCGCAAAATCTGGGACCGAAATCCTGAACGCCGTGAACCGGTTGCGATGGGCCTGGCCCAGGATCCGGCGGGTAAGAACTGGGAGTACCTGGTCAAGAGTTTGCCGATTCTGGAACCGGGGACCGCGCGGGCTGTTATCCGAAAATTGAATACGGTCGACCGCACGGCTGAAGAACCGGAGTACTTCCGACAGGTCATTATGTGTGGACTTCAGTTCCAGGACAAAGGCGCCGATGAGGCGATTCGCCTGCTGGAAAAGTGGACCTGGACGACACAAGGTGATACACCGGGCGATTGGAAGCTGACACTCAAGAGCTGGCAAGCATGGTTTGCCGAATCGTACCCGGATTATCCGGAAGCGAAGCTGCCGGAAGAGCCGGAAGACAGTAAATGGAAATTCGAGCAGCTGAATGACTTCATTACCGGCGACGAAGGTCGGGACGGTGATCCGGAACGAGGCGCCCTGGTTTTTCAAAAAGCACTCTGTGATAAATGCCACCGGTACGGTGACACGGGTGAAGCCATGGGGCCAGATCTGACGTCGTTGACAAAACGGTTCACACGCAAGGAAATCCTCCAATCGGTCTTGTTCCCATCGCATATCGTTTCGAGCCAGTATGCTGCCAAGACGCTTGTCATGGTCGATGGGCGCCAGATCGCCGGGATGGTGGCTCCCGGCCCCGAAGGCCAGAAGATCGTGCTCAAATCCGACGGCGAGAAAGAGTCCGTTCGCGAAGAAGATATCGACGAGGTGATGCCCAACAAGACATCAGCGATGCCGATCGGCTTGTTCGACGAGCTGACACTCGAGGAAATCGCCGATCTGTTCAGTTATCTCGGCAAGCGGCCGACTCACGGTGTCGCGAGACGCATCGAGTCGCCGTAATTCGCGGTCTCGGCGCAGTGTCGCGGTCTTTGAAATGGGCAAGTGTGGCGGTCCGCGACTATTTCAGAATGGGCACGCGGCCCGAATTGCTCACGTCAGACTGAACCTCGCCATCCCGGAGTCGGATGATCCGCTTTGTATGTACGGCCACTTCATCCTCGTGCGTTACGATGATGATGGTCTTACCCACGTTGTTCAGCCTTTCGAAGATCGACAGGATCTCGTCCGTCGTGTGGCTGTCCAGGTTTCCTGTCGGTTCGTCCGCCAGAATGAAGAACGGATTATTGACCAGACTGCGAGCGATCGCCACACGCTGCTGCTGGCCACCAGAAAGCTGGGTGGGACGATGTGTCAATCGGTCGGAAAGCCCGACCATGTCGGCCAGCTTCATGCAACGTTCCCGATCCTCTTTCGTCAGCCGACCCTGGTAGTAGAGCGGAACTTCGATGTTCTCGACTACCGTTAATTGCGGGATCAGGTTGTAAGACTGGAACACGAATCCAATACTCGTCGCGCGCGTTCGCGACAACTGGTCGTCGTTCATGGCACTCACGTCGCGGTCACCCAGGAACAGGGAACCGGACGTCGGGCGGTCCAAGCAACCCAGAACATTCAACAGCGTGCTTTTTCCAGACCCCGAGGGTCCCATGACGGAAACATAGTCACCTTCGGGAACGTCGAACTAGATACCGCGCAGTGCGTGGACTGTTTCGCTCTTCAGAACATAGTCTTTCGTGAGATTAACCAGCCGGGCGGCGATTGACACTGCCATCTCTCCAATCGAACTGTGGATCGACCGTTCCGTGGGTTAAAGAAGGACGTGCGCTCGGCTTCGATCGTAAGCCGGTCCAACAGCAGGCAAACAGGCCCCGGCTGCAGTTCCAAACCTCTCGCAGCTTCTTGGATTGCGCCGTGTCCCGCTCGGCAAGCGGGACCTACCCGGATCAATTTGCGACTAAGATCCGTGCGACCCTTTCTTCGGGGGGCTTGTAATCGACCGAATCCGATCAAGCTCACAGAGCGGCAGGGCCGCAACCAACTCCAAGCTACCGCTCGGGGCCCCAATGGCACGCTCCCGTTGGTCGCTGGAACTTTGTCAAAAACTCAACGATCTTTGAAGTTGGTAATATAGAGACAACAACCCGAGAAACCAAACTGATCATCTTAGTGGCTCGTGGTCGACTTGTCACTTTGTGGGACGGCTGTCGTGCGCCGATCTTGTGGCCCGGCAGTACTTTTTTTGCAGTCGATTATCCGGATGATGATGACCGTACCGGCTCGATCCGCCGGAAGTCCAATGCGATTGGAGACTTAGGGCCAATAAGTCCAGAAAAGTCTAACTTGACACCCTATCATTCCCAGCTTATTATCGAGCCATGAGGCCCCCAATTCAAAAGTCCTCCTTTTCTCGACGAATGTACTCGCCATGATCCCAATTCTTGTCGGTGTATTCCTTTTTCTCATCTTTCTTGTCGCCATTATCATGTCGGCCAGGACGTGGCGTGGATGGCACATAGCGACTGTCTGTCTCACCTTCATCGCTTGCCTGTTCTTGGTGGTCTGTGCCGCACTGTCGGTAAAGACCCACGTTGTATGGCGAAAGCTGCACGCGGAAACGGAAAAGAACTTGCTGGCGGCCGAGCAGGAAGGCGAGGAGCTGGCGTATGGCGAACCGGATTTGGTGAAATCCACTCAGCCGTCGTTGCTCGAAACCAAGACGCGTTTGCAGGAATTGTTGCTGGATCGCGGACGAATCTGGCGCAACTGTACGCCCAGTGCACCGCAAAATAACTCGATCGTTATCAGTACGGTCCCTCCCGACCTGCCGCAAGATCAGGTCACACCGAACGGGATCGGCGTCAATACGGTTCTCTATGCGTTTAAGGAATTGCCGGCTGAAGAAGGTGGAATGAAAGTTCCGGCCGTTTATCTGGGCGAGTTCAAAGTGCTCAAGGCAGATCCTCAAAGCGTGACGCTTCAGAATACGTTGCCTCTACAACAGAACCAATCAAGACACATTGCGGATCGCTCGGCAACGTGGGCGTTGTACGAGATGATGCCAATCGACTCGCATCGCATTTTTTCAGACGAGGATACCATCGGTCAGCCGTTGGATGATACGGATAAACCGGTGTTCGGCGAAATGAATGAGCAGACATTACGGAAGATCTTTTCGCTCGTTACCGGGTTTCCTCCGGAGGATCCGAAAGTGGGCAATATGATTGCCGACTACATGAAGGATGGTCTTCCGGCAACGGATCAGGATCAGAGTGAGGCTCCTGAAGATATCTGGCTCAAGCTTGAGTTCGAAAAGGCACTCAAGCAACGGGTCGACAGTAACAACATCGATTCGGGGATTTCCGGCGATTATTTCGACCCGGAAGGGTATGCCGAAGTGAGCCAACTCAGGCGGGGCGGTGATGGTGAGGCTGAGATTAAGATCAACGATATCGGTCTTTTTCCGTATGGTTACGAATAAGACAAACAGGCGGTTGATAGCCTGATTTCGCAGGGAATCTGCAAGCAGATCAAGCCGTTCTACGTGCGAGACCTGCGGGACTATGAGAATGCGTTCCACGAAATTCAGGTGACCATGAATCAGCGAGCCGAAGATATTCGCCGTGCCAACCGTGATATCGCGGCGTTGAAGGAGACCATTCAAGGTACGCAACAGCAACTTAAGTATCGGCAGGATGAACGTGTTAAGTTGCAAGCTGATCGAGATCATTTCAACGAAGATCTCAAGCAGATTACGCAGCTGGCCGAACAACTCGAGTCTCAAAGGAAATCGTTGCAGCAAGACCTCAGCCAGCTCTTTGAGACGAACCTGGCATTGGCCGAAGATCTGGCCTCAATGGATCAGAAGTTGACCGAGTAGATCAATCGCCGTACGGCAGAGGCGACGGTCGCTATCCCCTGATGTGGCAGGCCCACAGTTCAAGTAGCACGCGCGACCGGCCAGCTGTAACCGTTCACGGAATGCAGGCGGCCGGTTCGCTTCCAAGGGGTCAGACCCCAGCGGCGTGAACGGCTACGGCCAGCTAAACGCGGGGGCGGGTTTTCTTGCTGATCGAGTTTTCCAGTCCGCTCTCGATCGACACTGGCCTTGGTAAACGGATCGCCTACGCAGCCAGGTGTCTGATCCGAAGGAAACGGTTGTTCCCCCCCTCGGGTGTTTCACGAGTGATCTGTCTCGCAGTCGGCGTTGCGCATGGATCACCAAAATGTTGCGCGGACCAACCCTTTTTTCCTGGCATCGGTCGCTCCTCGCGGCTCTTCGTCACGAACACGCATGAAATATCCAGCTTAGCCTCCTCAGAATCCCTTTTTCTCCCTACTATATGCCCTAGGGTCCGATCGCTTCTGTCGCCCCCCTCGCAGTGAGGGTTCGGCGAGCGGCCAAGCGTGACCCGAAACTGGCCGGCGATGATCGACTTTCGGGTCGTGCCCGTAGTTCATTTGGACGGCCGCGGATAACATGTTTCAGCATAGCAAGCGTGCAATAAGACAGGACGGATGAGTCATGGGAATCTATGACCGCGAGTATTACCAGGAAGACGACCAGGGCCGGCGTATTGTGCGGGCCAATAGCCAGATGTCCCTGGTAACGAAACTGGTCATCATCAATTTCGCGATTTTTATCGCTGATGCGTTTACACGACAGGTTCCCGGCACGGGACAGGGATGGCTCAGTCATTTTCTGTCGCTTGGTACCGACGTCTATATGCATCCTCTGAAGCTCTGGACCTTGCTGAGCTATGGATTCGCCCATGCGTCGTTGGGCAGCCCGGAAGGAATCTGGCACGTCGGAATGAACATGTTCATGTTGTGGATGTTCGGGCGTGACGTGGAGATGCGGTTGGGCAAGCGGGAGTTTCTGACACTCTATCTGGTCGCTATCGTTGTTTCCGGATTGGTCTGGCTGGGGTTGGAGACTTTTTGGCTATTCAACTCGGAATTGGGGGCTTTGCTTCGCCAGGCAGGCCAGCCCATGACGCTGGTTGGTGCGTCGGGGGCCGTGATGACGGTCTTTATTCTGTTCGTGCTCTACGATCCGCGTCGCACGTTATACATCTGGGGCATTGTTGCCGTTCCGGCATGGATGGTCGGTTTGCTGTTGGTCGGGTCCGACTATTTGCGTGCGATCACAAATCCCAACGACAGTGTCGCCTGGCAAGCCCATCTGGCGGGTGCTGGACTTGCCTTCCTCTACTTTCGTTTTCGCTGGAATTTCAGTCGTTTTATTCCTAACAAGCTACCTGCCGCATCGGTCCGAATGGGCCCGCGTTTGAAAGTTCATGATCCGGATCAGCGTGATGCGTCGCTAGAGGACGAGGCGGATCGAGTGTTGGCAAAGGTTCACCAACAGGGGCTCGGCAGTCTGACTGCTCGGGAAAGAAAGGTTCTGGAGGCCCATAGTCGTCGCGTTCGCGACCGGCGTGGTTCGTAACCGCCGAATGTTCAAAGTGCACATTGGAGTCTTCTCGCAAACTCGCGAAAAAACGAGTGGGAGTGTCCATTGGGCTCGACGTCACGCGGCTACTCCTCGGGAAACCCGAAAACGCGACGAATCTCTTCCGGGCTGGTGCGTCCCAGCTCAACTGCCTCGATGGCTCGCTGCCAGCACGAGATCATTCCAGTTTGCATTGCCAATGCGTGAAGGTGGCTTGTGTCTCGCTGCGACAAGACGGCGTCGCCCAACTGAGCCTGGTCGACCCGCAGCATCTCTGCCACGACAAATCGGCCTTGGTAGCCGGTCTCGGAACACTGGTCACATCCGTTGGCCTTTGAGGCATGTTCCACCGGCAGACCAAGTAGATCGTTCGGGCTGCTGACCGGTAGAGCACAAGAGCACAAACGGCGAACAAGTCGCTGTGCAACAACAGCCAGTACACCACTTCGCAACACATAAGGCTCGATGCCCATGTCCGCCAACCGGCTGAGTGCCTCGGGCGCGCTGCCCGCATGAAACGATGTAACAACCAGATGGCCGGTCAGTGCAGCTTGGAACACGGTCCTAGCCGTGTCGCGGTCCCGGATTTCTCCGACCAGAATCACTTCGGGGTCCTGCCGCATAATCGAACGCAAGCCGGTTGCCATGTCGAACCCGGTGCCGGCGTTGACCTGGGCCTGGGCGACCCCATCGACGGGAACTTCGATCGGATCCTCCAACGAGACGATACTTTTGCCACCCCGAGCGGCTTGCACCAGCTCGCGCAAACAGGCGTAGGCTGTCGTGGTTTTTCCGCTACCTGCCGGGCCGGCCACGATCAGTGCCCCACTGGTCGCGTAAAGCAGGCGGGATAGTGCGGCTGTTATCTCGTCGGGTAGTCCCAGATCGCTTGGGTACCTGAATTGCCGCTCGGCGGCGAATAGACGTACAACGGCACGTTCACCATGGAGTGTTGGAAATGTGCTGACCCGCATTTCACCGTCCGCGTCTGCCTGACGAATGCGACCTTCCTGAGGAACGTCGGTACGATAGGTCAGCAGCTCCGCAAGAACCTTCAGACGCACTACCACGCTCGTGGCGTTACCGCGTGGGAAGCGGCCGACTTGTTGCAGGACGCCATTTAGTCGCAAACGGACGTCCAGCCCGTCCGCTGCCGGCTGCAAATGAATGTCACTGGCATTTGCCTGACGGGCGCCCGCCAACAGACAGTCAACAAACGATACGGCATATTCCGGATCGGCCACGTCAAGCGTTTTCAATTGTGCCCGAAGCTGTCGGTTGTCGCTCATTGAGTATTCATTGCTTTCAGTATGGATTTCCGTACGCGTTTCCTACCCTTGGTTAACGTCCATCGTCCCAGCAGCGCGCGCAAAAAAACTCGTAACCGTTCACGGAATGTAAGCCGCAGGTTCGCTTCCAAGGGGTCAGACCCATTTTCGGCGACAAGATGCGTTCGCGTAAAAAAACGCTTTCTCCGCCGAAAATTGCGTCAGACCCCAGCGGCGTGAACGGCTACAAAAACTCAGTCCGTTTGGCGACTCGGATCGGCGGAGCCCACCACCTCGCGTTTGACAACCGGATGACGCATGCACCGAAGGACGAAATACTGGATCATTCCAATCGCCAGCAAGCTGATTGTGATCGGAGCGGTCTCCACGAAAGAAGGAGCAGGCAATAGAGGGTGCGCCCAGGGCGAAGCCATAACCACGATGCTATAGGCAACCACCGAGGCAATCGTGACAAGCCAGACCATGTGGCGATCGAACGACAGGGCAGATCCGGCGACCATGCATAGATAGAGCACAACCAGCGGGCTTTGGACCCCATCCGCTGCGGCGAGCAGAAACCAGGTGAACACGATAATGTCCGTTGCTGCCCAGGCGAACAGGATCCGAACGGTGGTGTTGGAACGTAGCAATAGGGACTGGTACAGCCATGCATACGCACCAACGACCAGCAACGTACCGGACGCCAACCAGTGAAAGAACCCTTGCGAGCCTGGATTCTCCATCCAATAACAAATCAGGTGATACGCGTAGACCGCGCTGATGATCGCCAGCACGGACGCCAGACGCGGTCGGTGCCTCGCCCATCGCAATATCCGCTGCCGGATGCTCGGCGGACGCCCCGCAATCAGCTCGCCGTCCAGATACCTTTGCAAGTCTTCGGCTAATTCTCGCGCCGATGCATACCGCTGCGACGGATCCCTGCTCAGACATTTCATGCAAATGACATCCAGATCACGAGGAATCTGGCGGTTCAGCACGCGGGGCGGGATCGGATCCTGCTGTAGGATTTGCACCAGCGCGTCAAGCGTTGATTCAAAAGGAGGGTGCCCAGTCAGCAGATGGTACAGAATCGCGCCCAAAGCATAGATGTCGACTGCGGGCTCCGTTTGATCGACGGCACCCGCGGCCTGTTCGGGCGACATGTAGCCGGGTGTCCCCAGAATCTGGCCGGCCATCGTCAGACTACTCGGTCGATTGGTCCGTTTTGCCAGTCCGAAGTCCGTAATACGTGCCTGACCGTCTTTGCAAAGCAGGACGTTGCCAGGTTTCAAGTCACGGTGGACCACGTCATGTTGATGTGCATAGTGGACTGCCTGAGCCAGTTCGATGATCAGGCGGGCGGATTCCTGAGGCGAATAGGTTCGGTCTTTCACGTCCTGTGCCAGAGTCGGACCTTCGACATATCCCATGACATAGAAGTGGTGGTCGTCGTGAGATCCAACATCAAAGACGGGCACAATTCCCGGATGATCCAGTCCGGCAGCCATTTCCGCTTCGGCGTAAAACCGCTGGATCGCCTCGGTCGAGGCCAGGTTCCGATCGAGGATCATCTTCAGTGCGACGGTCCGCTGCAATTTTTTGTCGTACGCTTTGAATACAACGCCCATACCGCCACGAGCGATCTCGTGAATCAGGCGATAGCTGCCACATTGTTGCCCCTCGGCGCTCTGGCTGGTCCAGCTGGACGGCGTGGCATCCGAGTTCTCAGTGGCCTGTTGGTGGTCTTGCGTTCTGGCATTCGCGGCAATTTGTCGAAATGCGGCTTCGACCTGATCAGAACGACCGGAAAACTCGGCCAGATATTGCGTCGGATCGATCGTGTCCCCACGTTCCGAGCGAAGTTCAAGCTCGGAACAGAGCAGCTCTTGAAACAGTCGGCCCTGAAGTTGCTCGGGAACACCGGTCAAGAAATCCCGAATACGTGGCTTCTGGCCGCTGCGCCACGCACGCTCGAATCGGTCGCAGGCCGAATCGACCAGCGTCGCGTCCGACCGGTTGTCGCCTGCCGGCTTGTTTCCTCGATCCGAGTTCATGCCTGTTCAACCTGAGACCATTTCTCGCGAATTCGTTGCAGCTTGCGCTCAACACTACGCGTCGTCAGACCGAGTTTCTCTGCAATTTCATCATTGGTGTAGCCTTCCAGTTTCCACAATGCAACGCGTCTTAGTGTTGGGTCGTCCAGCGATTCA
>JAJSAJ010000444.1 GCA_024274855.1 Planctomycetota bacterium
GTAGCTCGGTGAGCGTTCAATGGCTTGGAGGTTCTTCTCTGGATCGTTGGGTGGCATGTCGTCTCCTTGGCCTACTGGAACTTTCGGATACAAAAAACGGGGCATCAGGCGGAGCGCCAACGCCGCCAATCCAAGTACGAACAGAACAATCAACAGCGAATCGACAAGCGTGACGTTCGGGCCACAGATACGGAATCGCTGCACAAAATCCCGCCACCACATGATGTACACGAGACTTGTCAACGAAAGAACCGCATACCAGGGAATTGGGCGGCGGAACTTTGCCAGCCAAGCAACCGACCGGAGCACCAGCCACACAACCAGTGTAACAGCGACAAGAACCAGACCGGCTTGCCAGCCGAGAAACAGTCCGCAGATGCCGCATGCGGCCACTTGTGCCTGCCAATATCCATCTCGCAGTCTGTCGCGATTGCCGCCGGACACAGCTATCAGACCGACGGCACCACCTGTCACCAACCCAAAAACACCGCCGGCGAGTGCGGCAATTCGATCGTCGATGACAATCCCGCCGTGCAACGGCACGGGATGCAGATGGGGCAAGAATACCGGACCCACCAACCCAACGATCAACGCCGGAGCCAGCAGGCGAAGTGGGACACGATGGCCGTCACCGGCGATCATGGCCGCGGAAATGAGCGATCCAAGCAACACAATGTGATACGTATAGATCGACCAAATCTGAAAAGTGGTCATGTAGTAGTACTGACGAGCACTATCGGGCACCGGCAAGTTATGCCCGTCGGTAAACCCCTCGGCAAACGCCAACACCACGAAGACCACGCCTAGCAGCACCTCGGACAACGGGTAGCGGATCGAACTGCGCACCCCGCAATCGCGGCACTGCCCACGTAAAGCCAACCAGCTGATCAGGGGCACATTGTCATACCACCGAATTGGATGCAAACACCTTGGACAACGTGATCCTGACCGCGAGATATTTATGCCCGCCGGCAGCCGAAGAACAACCACATTCACGAAACTGCCGACGCAGCAACCAACGGAAAAGAGCCACACTGTCAAAAAAACGTGCATTGCATCCGGCATCCATAAGACCAAATCCACGGCAATGCCACCAAACAGCATGAGTCCACACATTCTGAGACAAGAAAAAGAGAATCCCAAACACCCTAACCGTTCAACCGATCAGTGACCACCTTGCGCAACAGTCCAACACGTCGCATGTGGGATCGGCCGAGCCTCGCTCGCACATTTCTCGTCATTCCGATCAACTTGCCCGGTTGCCGCACGATCAGCGTCCCGATCCAGATTGATTATGAAACAAAGATCTTGCGTCCAACAGGGGCCAATCACTCATAACCACCGAGAAATCGGGCCGCCGCGACCGGCCATCGCATCCACCTGACACTGTACCGCGGTATCCTCGATAAGCGGTGGCGCATGGTGCGGCTTGATCCTTGCGTCGATCACCAAGGCCCCCTGGCACCCCCAGTGCTTGTCTTCTTGCGAGCTCGCAATGCCGTCAACATCGGCCGCGGGGTTGCTTCGAGTGAAAACAGACCAGATAAAATTATCGATTGAGCGTGCCGTAAAATCGCTGTCGTCAACGAGAACAATCCACGGAAAACGGTTGATCGGTGAATCGGCCTCATAGGCGGCACAAAACCGTCGCAATGCTTGCTTCGCCTCGATCTTGTACGACGGCCCCTGGACAACCAGCACACCGGGGAGCCCAATCCGAGGTTCCCGGAACCCGTCGGGAAGTGCCAGGCTGTCGTCAATCTGGTTTGGAAGATCTCGCACCGGGGGACCGGCGGCAGCCACGACAAGCTTCGAACCATCGTGAAGACTCGACCCTGTATAGTCGAGCGTATCAATCGTTGTTCTTGTGTGAAAATGCAAATCGCGTGCCCAGTCGACACGTCTCAGCACCTGTTGGAAAAACTCGGACACATTGTGGATGTCGAGTTCAGGAACATCTTCGTGGTTGATGATCCACAGATACTTGCTCAATGACATCTGGCCCTCGCCAAGAATGGCGGACGCCTGCGTCAGCAACTCACGAGGCTTGTTTCGCGGTTGATAAGGAACGTAACGCTCACTACCAATAGCCAACATCAGCGGATGAACGCCCGCCGCGTCAACCGCATGCACGGCCCGCAGTCCCGTAATCAAAGTCGGAACAACGGGTGCCGTCAACTCGTGAATCAACTGCCCAAATACGGTATCCTCTTGAGGCGGCCGGCCGACGACCGTGAATGGCCAGATCGCGCCATCACGGCATGTCACGCGTGACACGCGCAAGACTGGAAACTCATGCTGAAGACTGTAGTATCCCAGATGGTCACCAAACGGACCCTCCGGCAATTGCTTCTCCAAATCGAGCGTGCCTGAAATGCAGAAATCTGCTTCTGCATAGACGGGCAATTGATCAGCACGGCAGATCATCGGGATGCGATGCCAGGCCAATGCCCCGGCGAAGGTCAGCTCCGAAACACCCTCCGGTAACGGCATGACAGCGGCGAGTGTCATGGCAGGCGTGCCTCCCAAGAAAATATTCACCGGCAATGGACGTTTTCGCCTCAATGCGGCCGCATGATGGATGGCAATGCCGCGCTGCAGTTGGTAATGCAATCCGACTTCCTGGTTGGGAATGTACTGTCCACCAGAAATCTGAACGCGGTACATTCCAAGATTAGAATGACCCAGCCCCCGATTGTTGACATCCTCCGAATAAACTTGTGGCAACGTCAAGTAAGCACCACCATCGTCCGGCCACGACTTCAGCTGCGGTAGGCGATCAAGAGTCAAGTCGTTGTCCAGAACCGGTCCCACCTTACAGGCCCGGGGACGGGCGTGTAGCACCGCGGGCAGGGCACGCGCGTACCGAAAGGGCTGCTTCCAGAACCGGCCGGCATCGGTTCTCAGTTCGATCAATCGCCTGACATCATCGAACGTGTCGCGAAACAAGAAACGCGCTCGATCGATTGTCCCAAACAAGTTGCAGAGCATCGGAAATCGACAACCTCGAATGTTCTCCATGAGCACGGCCGGGCCACCCGACCGATACAGCCGACGCTGAATCTCAGCGGCAACAAGGGTCGCATCGATTGACTCGGAAACCCGCACCAACTGGCCGGTTGCCTCTAGATCGGTTACACATTGTCTTAGCGAGCGGTAGATCATGATAGTTTCCGACAATAACATCACTCAGCCGGCACGGTGGATACGCCCGTATCGGTAACCAGCACCACGGGTAGTTTAGCGATCGGAAGGGGGAAAGCCAACGCACGCAACGATTTGGCCACATGCTTGACGGGCTACACAGTTCGAAATCACATTCGAACCTACCGGCCTCTGAAACCGAAACCGGCTACAAGCCGCGGGGATTCGCGTGGCACGGGGGTTGCCACAAGAGACTTGGCTGGTAAGACTCAGAACAGTCCACACGTTACGGTAGCGGCCATTCTGCTAACGGCCACACAAGGCGGCCTTGCCGCCCCGCGACAATTCGTATCTGCCTGGTGGCGATGCCGTCTTGTGTCTCACGTCACCAACCCGTCTCGATTTCCAACAAACCCGCAAAATCTGATTAGCCGAGGTGATGATGAACATTCAACCGATCGACTCTCCAATTTCAGAGTTTACGTGCGATGCATTGGTCATTGGAATCCACAAGAACCTCCAGCTTTCCGGACAACTAGCCGATATTGATCGTGCCACCGATGGCATGATTCAGCGTTTGATCGACCAGGAGGAGGTTACCGGCAAACGTGGAGATCTTGTCGAGTTGCTTGATCCAAGGAATTTGAAGGCAAGTCGATTGCTTCTTGTCGGCCTGGATGAGGCGGACAGTTTGGATCAGAAAACGGCGTTTCAAGCGGCCGGCCACGCTGCGAAGCATCTTGCAGCCAAGCCCCGGAAACGAGTTGCGTTCTACTTCGGTGACGATGTGCCGGATGACATCTCCAGCGCGGCAATCTGCGGGATGATGACTGGATGCCAGGGCCAGGATCTTTATCGAGCAGAGAAGAAATTGAACGTGCCCGACCAGGTGTTCTGGTATGGCGTGAATCAGCCGGCGATTGACGAGGGACGTCTGTTCGGCGAAAGCGCAAACACGGTACGGCGACTCGTCAACGAGCCACCAAGCGTATTGATTCCGTCTCGGTTCGCTGATGATATCCGGCACTTGGTCGAGGATTGTGAAATCGATGTTGAAGTGTGGGATCAAGAGCGGTTGGCGCAAGAACGGTGTGGCGCTTTGCTTGCCGTTGCCCGCGCGTCAGTGAATCAACCCAGACTGGTTATCCTCAGATACCGGGGAGCCGGAGCGGGCGATCCCGCATTGGCACTTGCAGGCAAGGGAGTGACCTTTGATTCTGGCGGACTGTCACTGAAGCCAAGCGACGCGATGAAGACCATGAAATGCGACATGGCCGGAGCTGCGACGGTTGTCGGTACGATGATTGCAATAGCCAAACTGCAGTTGCCCGTGAATGTCGTCGGACTGGTCGGCCTTGTGGAAAACATGATTGGTGGCAACGCATACAAATTGGGGGACGTGCTGACCGCGAGAAGTGGCAAGACGATCGAAGTGCTCAACACGGATGCTGAAGGACGTTTGGTGTTGGCCGACGTATTGAATGTCGCAGGTGACGAAAAACCAGCGAGGATTCTCGATCTTGCAACGCTCACCGGCGCATGCCTGGTCGCCTTGGGCACCAACGTCGCCGGGCTGATGACAAACAACCAGCCGTTGTGCGATCAGCTTGTGGACGCATCGAAGAAGACCGGCGAGCCGGTCTGGCAGCTACCGATGTTTTCCGAATTCGGCGAGCAGATAGAGAGTGACGTCGCGGATATCAAGAACATTAGTGAGGGGCGATGGGGTGGGGCGATTACCGCCGGTAAGTTCCTCGAGCATTTTGTGGGCGAGATACCTTGGGTACACATTGACATTGCCGGACCTTCGTTCCGAGAAAAGCCGCAAGCCTGGATCGATGCGGGCGGCACGGGATCGATGGTTCGCACGCTGGTCGAACTGATTCGCCGACTGGCCTAACCCGGACTCGCCGGAACCATTCAGAAGTGTGCTCCAGAAGCCGCCTGCTTTAGCTGGCGGAGCAGTCCCACAGCAAACCTACCTGCACCGGAACCCCACA
>JAJSAJ010000445.1 GCA_024274855.1 Planctomycetota bacterium
GTCCGGGGATTCCGGTGTGGACGGACCGAAGCAACATAGCGCCTTCGCTTCCCTCGGGACCGCCGGGGGGGGTTGGCACACGTTTTACGACATCGGGTTGCCCCCGCTTAACGCCCTCATACCAGCGTTTGTTGGCCGAGATTCCCGCCGGAGTCCGCGTTCGCTCGTCCAGGTTTTTGCTGCTCTTGGCCCCGTTCGGATAGTACTTCCAATTCACATCTTCAAAATCGTCGCCGACTTTGTCAATCTTCACGCCGGTTCCGGGAATCAGCGGCTCCGAGCCATCTGTTTTCCCGGCCAAAATCAGGAAGGCCACACTTAGACAGATCATCAATTGAGCACACGAAATACGCATGGGTAATCTCTCCCAAAAACGAAACAACACGGAGAGCAGCCCATGGGCGCGAGAGCCGGGGAAACAACGCGTCCTGGCCGCAGGTTGCGGACGGAAACTTACGGAACAAAGCTTGGCCCTAATACCGGGCACGTCTGGTGGATGGTTGCGTCATCTGGTGCAATCGGCCAGGCAGGTGGGGACCCAAATTATCGGACTGCCCATTTCCAGCCGGTCAGGCGTCCGATCAGGGACTGCTGACAACCGTTATCGGACCGGTGTTACCCGGCAGTCCATGTTTCGAGGCACAACCGGAATGGGATACGCGGCTGCCAAAGTCTTTGGATCCGGCACCGCTTGCCAGGGCACCGCAAGCTGCCATTGAATCGCCGCAAAAGTGGGTGTCCCGCATTCTAAATCTGCTTTTGACAACGGAGCTCGGGGGGATTCTAATGCGAATGTCATTCAGTGGCTCGAATGCACTACCGTGTGGCATGTCCATCCCCCCGCCTGCTCAACCTGCACCAAGGAGATTTCGATGTCCTTCGATCGTTGCCAACGCCGTGAGTTTCTTCAGACCTCGCTGGCGCTTACCTCGGGGGCAATTGTTCCCTATTGGTTTGCCCGTTCGGCTTGTGCCGAGCGTCCCGAGAGCAAGAATGATCGCCCGCATATTGGGGCGATTGGTGTTGGAGGCAGGGGATCGACCATTTTGAAGCAAGCGGCTCGGTTCGGTGATGTCGTGGCCGTTTGCGATGTCGACAGTCAGTACGCCGACCGGGCGAAGGCCGCCTATGGCGGAAAACCGACCGCCTATGCCGACTATCGCAAGCTGTTGGACCGAAAAGACATTGATGTTGTCATCAACGGGACGCCAGACCATTGGCACACAGCGGTCAACGTGGCCGCTTGCCGGGCGGACAAGGATGTCTACACGGAAAAACCGCTGACGCTGACGATCGACGAAGGGAAGATCCTGTGCGACGTGGTCAAGCAGACCGGACGCGTCGTCCAGGTTGGTACACAGCAACGAAGCACCCGGCAATTCCAACTTGCGGTCGAATTGGTCCGAAACGGTCGCGTCGGCAGCCTGAAACAAGTCTGGGTTGCTTTGCCCTACTTCAGCACCAAAGGCGGACCATTTCCATCGCAAACAATTCCCTCAAGTCTGGACTGGGACATGTTTCAAGGGCAGGCACCCGTGCATGCATACTGTCCCCAACGTGTGCACAAAGTGTTTCGCTGGTGGTACGAGTACGCCGGCGGGATTGTCACTGACTGGGGAAACCACCATGTCGATATCGCCCAATGGGGGATGGACTGCCAGTTGACCGGCCCCATTTCGATTGACGCACGCGGCCTGTTTCCGAACCCCGAGGGAACGGAGTACTACAACACGCCGGATCGATTCTTCAGCAGGATGCAGTATGCCAATGGCGTCGAGCTGCTTTACTTTTCAGCATTGAACGAGCGGATGTTGTACGGCGAAGTCGAAAAGCACTCGACCACGTCCTCCAAACAACTCGACACTCTTTTCGGTAAGGACGTGCCTGACGAGATCAAGTCATTCAACCGGAACGGGATCATGTTTATTGGGGACAAAGGGCGGATCTTTGTTAATCGTGGGGGGGTCCATGGCAAACCGGTCGAGCAACTCAAGGAAGACCCGTTGCCTGATAACGGATGGCATGTTCCACAAAGCGACAATCATATGGCCAATTTTTTCCAGTGCGTCAAGAGCCGTGCTGAACCGGTATCGCCCGTTCGCATCCAACACCGCACGATCACGACCTGCCATTTGACGAACCTATCGATCCGGCTTGGCCGAAAACTGGATTGGGACCCGCACAAGCAATTGATTGTGGGTGATCCGCAAGCGAACGCATGGCAGAAACGCGAACAACGCAAGCCGTACATAATCCAGGCATGAGCGGAACCCCGTTTTACGGTGTTCTCAAAGAAAGCCCGCTCTTATACATCGAAACCCCGCTCTTATACATCGAAACATTGTGCGGCTCGCCTGACAGTTTACGTTTCCCGAATCATTTCTAACGACTACAACAGGTGCTCTGGGCTATGTGGACTAACGCCGTTGGCGTAGAGACTCAACGAACAGGTCACCGGAGCGTGTGGGCGTTTGTTTGCGCACTTGCATCAAGTCCGTGTTGCGTTCGTGGCTTTTATGTCTCCACAGTGCACCTACACCGCGATCGTCCCCCACCAGACCGTCTTCAGAAGCCGCCTGCTTTAGCAGGTGGATCCGTCACACAGTGCACCTACACCGCGATCGTCCCCCACCAGACCGTCTTCAGAAGCCGCCTGCTTTAGCAGGTGGATCCGTCACACAGTGCACCTAACGCCTCGCCAATCAAGACCCCCA
>JAJSAJ010000446.1 GCA_024274855.1 Planctomycetota bacterium
CAACCATCGAGCAATCCTTCTGGCAAGTCCCAACGGAAACGACACCTAGGTGCACACGTTCTACAATAGCGATTGGCAGGTGCTGGAGACGCGGCCGTCTTCCGTGACGAGAATGCTGACGGCGATAGCTCATGTGACGCTGCTCCGGTCCACTGCGTGGCGGATGCGATTCCAATGTGACCACGACCGTTGACACGGCGGGTGATGCGTGGGAGCGGCGCCTCTTTAGCACCTATGGCGTATTGGCGATTCATGACGCCACTGGAGGTGTAGAGTGTGACAAGCTCGCGGCATTCACCTTGGCAACTGGCAACCACGGTATTGCGAGCGCCGGCACACCACAATCCAGTGACTCTATACTAAAGGGGAAAAGTAACGCGCGGGTCTTCTCCCCCGAATCGCGCCGGAGCGAGGGGGAGCGGCGTTCGGGCAAGCGCGACATCGTCCGACGCGTTGCCCAGCACACAATCGGTGACAGACAGCCGTCATTTCAGTCTTTTTCCCCTCCGCACGTACGAACCGCCGTCATCTCCTTCGTCGTCGTTCGCCTTCTCCGGAGCGACCGGCGACTGGTCGACACCCAACTGTGCGCGGAGCGATGCCAGGTTCTTCGTGCGCACACTGTAGCCCCAAAACCCGTAGCGGCGTTTGTTGTGAAAGCCCTTGGGCAACATGTGGCGAAGAAAGCGCTCCAGGAACGTCACACCGGGTAACACTTTTCTCTTCCAGCGACTCTTGTCGCGGTAGTCCTTGTACGGAAAAACCACCTTGTCGTCGTCCAACCCAAGTGGGCCGGCTGGCGGCGATCACCACGCGGTTGGCATACTGGGCCAGATAACCAATCACGCTGTTGACCGGCCCGTTATTCGAGTTGCTGATAGCCTTGTTGTCGGCATCCCTCTGGGCCCTCTCGTCCCTCTTGGCCATGTCCCGAGGATTCCAGACCGCCCGATGACGCACCTGCCAGTTGATCCGGCGCACCGGATCGAGCCAGGCTTTGAACGCTGCGGGGGACGCGATCGATTGCCAACGTCCTGTCAGTTGCAGCTTGCCCGACGCGTGTGCTTCCTCCAACGCCCCGATCAACAGATCCCGAAACGTGGCGGCCAATACCTTCAGTGACAGAAACTGGCCCCGCTTCGGAAATCGGACCAGCATGCCGGTGTCGAGGTGGATACCGCACGCCGGAACCATGCAGTGGACATGGACGTGGTCGTTGAGCACCTGGCCCCAGGAGTGCAACAAGAGCTGCGCGGCCAATTGTGCGGCAAGCAACTTCCTGCCGACCTCCAGAATCCCGTTGCCACCGGCACGCATCACCTGATCCATGTCGATTCGTTGGACCTTTATGCATCTCGACAACGGCGCACGTTTATTCGCGAAGTGGCTGCCGAACTGCTGGTCGACGAGGCGACCGTCAAGCAAGACCTGGGGCACGTGCTTCGAGAACTCGAAGCCCTGCAAAGCGAGCGGATCCGTACGCGAGTCCAGCGGCAAACGGCCCAGGTCGTCGCGCCGCCGATGAGCGACACTCAGCAGCAAGACGCGTTGGCCCTGTTGCGTGATTCCCAGCTGATCGACCGTATCGACCGCGACTTCGACACGTGTGGTCTGGTCGGTGAACAGGCCAACCGGCTGGTCTGCTACCTGGCGTGCGTCTCGCGTCTGCTGCCCCGGCCTCTGTCGGTTTTGATCCAAA
This sequence comes from Planctomycetota bacterium, assembly GCA_024274855.1. Taxonomy (GTDB): domain Bacteria; phylum Planctomycetota; class Planctomycetia; order Pirellulales; family Pirellulaceae; genus JAJSAJ01. Next base: position 1,700 of record JAJSAJ010000446.1, read on the forward strand.
GCAGTTCGGGCGCGGGCAAGGCAACGCTGCAGGACGCGACGCTTCGGCTGATGCTGCCTGATCGACGTGCGGCAGTTGGGCCGTGCGACGCGTTCGCGTCGCACGGGGACAACCTGATAGCCCGGCCGAGTGATTCGGACAAGCCCGCCCCGCATACGAGGTTGATTTGGGCAGGCAATCAGGTCCCCAAAAGGGTGATTCGGCCACGTCCGGCACCCAACCGGCACCCATTCGGCACCCTGTGCAAAACGCACTTAAGTGACTTTGTGTCACAGACTTAGAAAACGAACCGGCCACGTCCGGCAGGTGAGCGTATAATGCGAGAAATTCGCGCTATCCCAGTTGCGCCCGTCTTCGCAGCCCGCAAAGTCAGTTGCCGCTACCACCCGTGTGTCCGACGGACGCCCACGTCCGTCGTTGAATCGGGTACCAACCCGGCCATACGAGACGCGCTGCCAAGACGCGTTTGCCGCAGTGTCCGACGGACGCCCACGTCCGTCGCTGGGGCAGGACGGAAACTCTTGTGCTGACGTTGCGCCGGTGCCGTGTGGTCTTGCGCCTGTGTTCCTCCCGTGTTTGACCGAATTGGATGATGGCACGATCCAAGGCCGCTCATCGACGGACGTGGGCGTCCGTCGAACACCCGAGTGCGCCGACGGTGCGCACCCTCTCTCTACGAGCCGCTCGATGCCGAGCGATTGTCTC
>JAJSAJ010000447.1 GCA_024274855.1 Planctomycetota bacterium
AGTGCCCGGGAAACCGGAAAGGGATGTTGGCGCCAGGAGTGGGCTGGTCAATTTCTCGGCGTATTGCCAGTTGGCGCGCTCCGCTCGCCAGTGGCTTGGACTAGCAGGAGGTAGGAACAGGAACAGGAACAGGAACAGGAGCAGAGGTAGAAGGTAAGGGCAATAGCCGAGGCCGAGACCGAACGTTGGAGACGCGATGTCTTGCAACGTCTTGCCGTGCGAAGGTGCGCAACAGGTACGGGGAAACCTGACAAATTCGTAATTATCTAGCCGATTGGCAGCCGCTGAGGTTCAGGACGTCTCGAACCTTACACAACTTCTGAATCGGCAACGACCAAAACAGGAGGAAAAGAAGACTGGAACACTCATCAATCCACACGAATCAGACTACGGTGAAAAACTGCAAGTTCAGAGTCGAACGAGAAGGGATGCGCACAGAACGTTCACTTGAGTCTTCGATCTGGATAAGTGGAGATAAGTGGTGATTAGTGTTCTACTCTTTACTCCCGTTCAGCCGGCAACTTGCCATTCGGCTAAAGTGTTACATAAACTCAATTTGCCTAGTGCCCGGGTTTCTTGCCAGTCAAGGCAGGCCAGGTCACTGGAGCCGGTTGCCCGCCCGCATGCTGACCAGTACGTCGGGACGCGAGGTCAAAACATAAAGTCGTCCGAGGCCCCGGTCTGTTGCTTTCAAGTCAATCGCGTCGCCGAAGGTTTCACGAAGCTCCGCAACACGTTGGCGATCCGCGACCAGAACGACTTGTGAATGTTGAAGGAGGAACCGCTTGAACTCGGCCAACTGCTCCGAGTTGAAATGGCGAAAGTCCTGACTTGCCATGTGAAAAGTTGCTGCGTCGCATCGCCGGTCAAAATAGACGACGGGAAGAGGGTCTTTGCTGGTCGCGACGTGCAAGTCTGCCGCATTCGCGTTAATCGAACGGTATCGAGCCAACTCGGGCATGAACCTCTGGAACCCAAACAGCATGATCACGATAGAGACGGCCGAAGCAATGGCCCATGAGTTGAGCTGGATCTGTTGTTGTCGTCGCCCAAACACCATGAAAGCCAGAGTTGCACCGGCACAGAGAATCACAACCGTGTCCAAAGACCAGAAACTTCGCCCGCCGAACTGAAGCCACAAGTCGGCGATTGCGAACCCGATGCCGATCACGAGTGCCAGTCCGGTTGCCCAAACCGGCAGGTGAACGGCCAGTTTTCGGAAGTACGCAATGGGCGAGGCTTGATCAACAAGTGCCTCAAATGCACATGCTTGGATGAGGCAAAGGAGCGGGATGGCCGGAAGAATGTAAGTAGGCAATTTGCAACTGGATAACGAGAAGAAGACGACAATCCAGAATGCACCGACGATGATTGCTCCTAATTCCGGCGTGCGCAGACGGCGAATCGATTCCGAGCGGCTGAACAAAAAGATTACGGTCGGTGATAATAGAAGGGAACTGGGAAACATCCCAACGAAAAGAACGGGGATGTAGTACCAGAAAGGTTCTTGGTGGTCGAAGGCATGGACGAATCGCAGAACGTGATGTTTCCAGAAGAAGTAGGCGAGAAAATCAGGTTCCCTCGAAGCAATCAATGCGAACCAGGGAAGTGCGATGATCACCACGGTTGCGCCAAATGCAACCCAATGGCCAACATGCAGATGTTTGTACCATCGTGTTGCCCAGAGTATGACGATTAGCGAGGGAAAAACCAAAACTACGGCGACCGGTCCTTTGGTCAGTATTCCCAGAGCACAGGCCGCGGCGGCCAATAACCACCAATGCCAACGAACCGGCGCGGCGCGGGCCGCTGCACACGATGCAAGTATGCTAACGCTCGTGAAAAGTGCAAGCAACCCATCCATGATTAGAAATCGACCGGATAAGACAAAGCCGAGACATAAGAAAAGCATGATCGCCTCGAGAAAGGCGGCACGATTTCCAACCAGAATCCGGCCCAACCAGAACGGGGCAAGGATCGTCAGCGCGGCGGCGAACGCGGACGGAAGACGTGCCGCGAATTCGTTGGTCCCAAATGTCTTGAGACCGGCTGCCGTTACCCAGTACAGCAGTGGCGGCTTGTCCAGATAAGCCGCGCCGTGCAAATGTGGAACAATGTAGTCCCCTGATTGGACCATCTCCAAGGATATCTGAGCGTACCGGCTTTCATCCGGCTCAATCAAAGGATAGGAGAGGTTCGAGAAAAACATGATTACCGACAGAACAACCAAGGCGCCGGCTGCTAAGGCCGTTTGACCGCGTGACCAATGTCCGTCAGCGGATCGCTTGTCCGCGTCGCTGGCCGGAAACAAGATCGCGGACCACCAGAACCGAATCAACGCCTGGAATACGGGAATCGTGTGCCAGACGGAAACCGTGCTGGTGCCGCGAGGCCGTTCGCGATGGGTTACACCCACCTCGACGACCGATTTTCCGGCCAAACGTGCCCTGGTTAACAGCTCGGCATTGACCAGGAACCCATCGGTGTTCGGCGGTAGAGACTTGAGCACGTCGCGGCGAAATAGCTTCAATGCGCAGTCACAGTCGCGCACACCCGTGTTCAACAACAGACTGACCAGCCCATTGTATACTTTGGAATAGAGACAACGCAGCCAATTGTCTTGGCGATCGATGCGGTATCCGCATGCCACATCGTGTTTTTCGAGCAGCAAAGTGAGCCGATTCAGTTCGTGCACATCAAACTGACAGTCGGAATCGGTGAACCCGATCCACTGCTTGGTCGCGGCCTGAAAGCCCGTTCTGAGTGCCGCACCATAGCCCTGATTCTCGGCGAATGATATCACGCGCACCGCCGGGCGGCTTCGTGCCTCACGTTCGGCGATCGCCCGCGTCTGGTCCGTGCTGCCGTCATCAACCACGAGAATCTCGTAGTTGCTGGTCAATTCGGACAAGGCTTCGTCCGCCTCGCGAATCGCTTGTTCGATAACTGCCTGTTCGTTGTATGCCGGCAGAACTAACGAAATGCTCGGTTCTTCCGGCCCATTCGCTTCAGTGCCGCGAGCCACTGGCTCCTTCGGTACAATGTCTCGAGCCGCGTCCATGCTGCTTCCCATTGTCGGTTGGCTTGAATTGTGTGACTTTATTCGACTGAATCGTGCGTGATGTGCGGGCCCCGGAGTGTCAACGCCGAACGTGGAACGTGCTGCTAGCGTGTCAAAGCCAGCACAGCCGTTCCACCAGTGGCCAGCAACCCCGTACCCGAATCGAATGATGGATTCGGATTACGCGCCGCCAATAATCGCATGATTGGCCAAATGAAGCTACCTCAATTTCGGAGTCGCGAAGTGAGGATCCTCATACTGAGGGGGGAGATGCGTGCCGGAAAAGCCGAGAGGTCCGTTCTTGCGAGCCTGGATCGTCTCCAACTCACTTGTTGGGAGTCGTTTCGGGCCACTCGGGTCAGAATGCGAGCTACACTTTCACTAGGAGACTCGGCGCTTTGCGCCGAGTGTTGTTGGGTGTCGCGAAAGGGGTGATGATGACGCGATTCGAGCGTAAGAAGCGGCGGCGAGGCATGGGAACCACTGAATGGGTCGTCGTTGCTGGGGCCATTGTGTTGGTTGCCGTTCTGGCAATCGCAACCATGGGACGACGCGTGCAGTCCGAGCTTGGCGTTACGGCTGGGGACGTGGCCGATCCCGCGCAGTTAACCACTCGCTTTCAGACGCCCTAGTGTCGTAAATCGCAATTGTCGGGCCTTGATCGCTTTCCGCCCATGCCCACAAACAGGGTGTTGACGACACGCCAGGCTCGCTATGTGGCCCCTCAACTTTCGCGGGGCATCTACCCCGCTATTCTGCAGGCTTTTTGGCGGCCGCCCGTGCAAGAGCGCCATCTATATGATGACAGTGTGTGTCGCTGACGCTACGTGTCGGTTGGACAATGGCCGCCCGCCATGAATTGAAGCCGTGTTTTCTGGACGGATGCAAGTCGTTTAGCAGACAAGCGTTATCAATCCGAATACTGGTTTCGTTCCGCGAGTTCGGCATCTTGCGTGCACTCTTTGTTACCGTCTGTAACAAATCTGTCTGTGAAGGCATCCAACTTCGGGTGTTTTCACGTACGGCGTCGGTTTTGTGACAGGCTCCAAGTCAGTCGCCCGGGACGTGTGTCCCGTGGCCGTACCCACTTCACCACACGTATTTCGACACGGGGGAGATACGATGAGTAATTTGATGAAGACCTTGATTCCGGTCGCTGCGGTTGCTCTGCTTGTGTTTTGCAGTCAATCGGCAATGGCCTCACCTCGGCACGGCGGGCATCACTCCCCCGGTCACCACTCGGGTTACCACCACGGTGGTGGATACTACGGACCGGGTGCGGGCTGGAATTACCACGCGCCACGTCACCGCGCGTATTACCCGCCGGTTTACCGGCATCGTCGGTACTATCCACCGGTTCGTCCTGGGTGTGGATACGGCCCATATCGGCCGGTTCCCTATTCGTATGGACATTCGTACGGATCGTATTACGGCACGTCAATTGGAGTCTACGGACCTCGATTTGGCTTCGGTGTTTCGTTCTGAGTTAGCGTGCTGTTTGGGCGTCAAATCTCTATTTCAGCGGCGGTGGAAGGCGGTGAGTTTCCACGCTAGTTCAACTCACTGGCCTCTTCCCAGTGTTCGTAGAGTTCCTTGAGGCGTTGTTGCTGTTGCAGCAACTCCTCTTTCATTCTCTTGACGCGTGGACCGTCCCGGAGCAACTGGGGCGACGCGAGATCCTGGTGCAGTTGTTCAATGCGCGATTCGCATTGAAAAATATCGGATTCGACGTCTTCCACTTTCCGATACGGGAACTTGCGTCGTCGCCTGGGTTGCCGGCGTTGTTGAGGCGGTTTGGACGAGGCCGGTGTTTGGGCAACTCGGTCGACTCCTTCGGACGCCTTGCTTTCCGCAAGAGTTCGCGCAACCAAGTGCAGATACGTGTCGTAGTTGCCTTCCACGACGAGACAGCGGTCCGGTTGAATGACCAGCATATGATCGTCGACCTGGTTCAAGAAGTAACGGTCGTGGCTGACCAGCAATACCGTGCCATCAAATTGGCGTAACGCATCTTGCAGAGCCTGGCGAGCCCACAAATCAAGGTGGTTGGTCGGTTCATCCAGTACCAGCAGGTTGGCATCCTGGGCGGCCAGATAGGCGAGGGCAGATCGATTGCGTTCGCCACCGCTCAGTTGATCGACTGGCTGAAATGCCATATCGCCAGTAATGCCGAAGCGAGCCAGCAAGCTACGGCGTTGGCCTTCGACGAATTCCTTGTGATCCGGGCGAATTGCATCGACTACCGGTGCCTGGCCGTCGAGGCATTGGAGATGTTGATCAAAATAGCCGATTTGGACTCCGGTTCCCCGTGTTATACGGCCCTGATCGAGCGTTTCGGTACCGAGCAGGCATCGGACAAGCGTCGTTTTTCCTGAGCCGTTTGGTCCGAGGACAGCCCATTTCTCCCCACGGAGTATGTCGAATGAAACGTCTTGAAATAGGCGCATCGAAAACGCTTTGCTGATGTGTTCGGCACGCAACACGATGTCGCCCGATCGGGCCGCGGCAGGAAACCGAATCGCCGGCGCGTTGATTTCTCGGGGTGCGGCTACCGGTTCGATGCGCTCAAGGCGTTTGCGGCGATCTTCCGCCTGGGCATGTTTTTGGCCGTAAGCGTTGCGCCGAACAAAGTCCTCCATCTTGGCGATCTCCGCCTGTTGGCGGGCATACGTCCGTCGCTGAACCTCGAGTCGTTCGGTCTTTTGACGCATATAGGCCGAGAAGTTTCCCGAGTAACTGTCGACGGTTGCTTGGACCAATTCCAAAGTGCGGGTGGTCACCTTGTCTAGAAAGTAGCGATCGTGGCTAACGACAACCAATGTCTGGCGCGTGGCGACCAAGAAATCCTCGAGCCATTGGGTTGCTTCCAGATCGAGGTGATTTGATGGCTCGTCCAACAGCAGGACGTCCGCGTCTTGCAACAGCAGCTTGGCCAGCATCAGCCGGTTCTGCTGGCCTCCACTTAGGAGCGTGACCGGTTGTTGGAAAGCGGATTCCGGTAACCCAAGTCCGGTGAGCACTCGCTGGATCTTGTGGTCCAGATGATAGCCATTTCGCTGTTGCAGCTCGTGTTGCAGCTGATCGAACCGGTTGCTGAGTCGCTGACGTTGACCAGAATCCGTCGTCAGGCTGATCGCCTCACCTAGCTGTTCCGCCTCGTGGGCCATCGCGACCAGATGACTCAGCGCGTCAAGCGCCTCGTCCCAGACGGTTCGTCCATCCGTCCATTCGGGCTGTTGTTCCAGAAATCCCAGCCGGGCTGACGGATGCTGATAGCGGCTGCCATGGTCCGGTTCCTCGCGATCGGCCAAAATCCGCAGCAAGGTTGTCTTGCCTGTACCATTGGGCCCAATCAGTGAAATACGGTCACCCCGCCGGATCTCAAGCGTGACTTGGTGAAGCACCGGTTCCGGGCCAAAGTGTTTGGAAATGTCTTGGACGGCAAGGAGAATCATAAAGCGTGCGGGATCATCATCGGTTCGAGGAAACGCCAAACAGCGTCTGGCGAGGCGCCGTGGCGCAATGCCGCTTGGTCAAGACGTCCCTGAAGGATAGCAAAGAGTGCGGAAAGAGCGAAGACGTCGCAAGTAACGCACTTCTGATCGGTTTCCCATGTTTCGAGGGGGCCGAATTGGGCACATGTCCGTGCGGCCGTCTGTCGGGCGTTGGGATACGGGGTTCCACCGGGATCAGCGCCGGACCGGTTTTGGGCAGTGACTTGCCGGCTCGGTACTCTTTTTCTTATGATGTTGGGATGCTAAATCTCCAATCCACAACGTCGCCACGGTGGCTCAGGCAGGTCGTCGACCATTTGGACGATGTTCTGGTCGATCACGCGCTCTGTGAAATGAAAGCGGCTAGCACCGCAATGAATCTGATGTTCGCCTATATCGAGGATCAGCAACTGTGCCGAGATCTGACCGAGATTGTCCGGGAAGAGCTGGAGCATTTCCACATGGTTCTGCATGTGCTAGCGGACCGAGGGATTTCCTTTCATCGGCTCAAGCCCGGAAACTACGGCAAACAACTGCATTCGCACGTTCGCAAGCAGGAGCCTGGGCGAGCGGTTGATCGGATGCTGGTAGCCGCACTGATCGAGGCTCGATCGTGCGAACGGTTCGATATCCTCTGCAAGTCGCTGGAAGATAAAGAACTTGCGACGTTCTTTGGGAGTCTGTTCGAGAGCGAAGCGCGGCATCACGCAACCTATGTCCGACTTGCTGGACACTTTGACGACGAAGACCACGTCCGAGATCGGCTCAGGCAACTTGCGGTGGCAGAAGCTGAGATTATCGCATCGGGTGACCCTTTGGCTCGCGTGCACAGTTGACCATTGGCACGGCCGCGCTAGAATCATCCGTGCAGGTGGATCGCGGTTGCCGGTTTCCGGCTAGATGGGGCTTCCCCTAAGAGACCGCGGAGGTTCCGCAACCAACTCGGTACGGGCGATTGCGGGATCGTCATCCAAGCCACTTGCGTGTTGTTCTTCGTTGCATTGCGGCTCCACGACGGGGCTGGTTTCGGCCGTCCATGTGCGGTCGGACATTCTTTGCTGCCAGCGACGGCGGCCCCCTTGATAAAGACCGTCTTTCACGACGGTGCGGCACGGGTTGCGCGGATAGTGTCTGTTCCGCGCGTCGTTGTCCGCGTCTCGGGTAGTCTCAAGCCAAGAGTGCCCACAAGGAAAGGAGTCGCCATGAACCACCAACGACTGAATGGAGCATCTTCTCAATGCATGGTGCAGCGTTCGGGCACGCAGTGCCGTGCCATCGAGCATCGGGTGGGATGCGATACGCAAGAATCGACTGATATGCCCGAGCATCCAATGCCGATGTCGACTGTGCGTGTTTCGGCTCAAGTGTCGGCTTGCGTTGTCGTTGTCTTGTTGGCTTCGCCGTTGGGTGCGACGCAGCCTTCAGTGCAGTTCGACACAGCACCAACGGTCGGTTGTCGCGATGTGACGCCGGAAGACTTTGCCAAGACGAATCCGCATCACCGACTGGTGGAGGCGCGCATTCGTGTTTCCGCACTGGTTCCCAACGCGGACCGGTCAAACGAATGGCAATCGCTATACCAGTTCATCAGCCCGGCGGCGAGCCTGCAGATTGTTGACTTCGATCCGAAGACCGAGTTGGCTACGGATATCGCCGGAAACATCTCCATTGACAAGAAGAACGAGACGACCAAGTCACTGGGAGTCAGTCTTTCGGGAAGTTTTAACCACTTGATGCGAGGAACGGGCGGTGTCGATCTGGGATCCAAGAACGGCGCACAAGTTCGATACGAGTTGAAGCCTCGTAAATCGGCCATCCTGGCGGCGGGGACGATCGGTCGCGGAACGGGTGTCTATTTCAAACTCCGGCCATCTGCCGAAACATGTCTGGAGGGTGAACGTGATTTCCGGCTTGTCATGCGTGTGCCCGACACGTGGCGCGGTGACATACTGTACGTGCGCTGTGAAGCTCAGCAGATTCATCACGGTTCGGTGACCGCCTTCGAATCCGGTCGTTTTATTGTCGGCCTGTATTCTGCGGGAGACGATCGAGCGATGGCGGCCGCCGAGCGACTGGTTCGAGCCGAGGCCATGTTGCGCCGATCTGGAGCCGCACACCGTCGCGGGATTCAGCGGCGCGCACTGCCGACATTCGTGCATCGCGTTGGCGCCATGCTGGATGTCTACCAGTCGAAGCTGCCCGAGACGTGGCTCGAGCAAATCATCTACGGTCCGACTGATTTGAAACGACGGCAATTCTCGCGTTATCTTCCGGATGAAGTCCAACAGGCAGCCGAGCAGTTTGGGCAGGCCAAGCGACGCATGATTCGATTAAACGGAAACCGGTCGACCGAACGCGACGGTGTTCGGCCGGAAGTGGCTGTCGCCAGATCTCGTCAATCGAAGGTGCGGCAGAGCAGCCCGCCATCGGCCAGGATGTAAGTGCCCGTAATAAAGGCGCCCGCGTCGCTCGACAGCAGCAACGTTGGTCCGACCATGTCGATTACTTCGCCCCATCGCTTCACGGCCGTCCGCTCGGCAAAGACCCGTTTTTGCGCATCATTCAATAAACTCATCGGCAGGTCCGTCATGACGGGACCGGGCGCCAGACAGTTGACCGTGATTCCGAAAGGCCCCAGTTCCAGTGCGTGGGCCTTGGCCATTGCGATCAATGCGGCTTTGGTTGCTGAATAGACACCGCGATCCTGATTGGAAGCCAAGCCCATGATCGACGAGGTGTGGATAATGCGTCCCCACCCCCGTTGGACCATTCCGGGTGCCAGTGCGCGAGCAAGCCGCATGCAACTGGTCAGATTAAGCTCGATGAGCGCGTCCCAGGTATCATCGGTTGTATCGATCAAGGATTGCGGCTTGTTACTTCCCGCATTGTTGAAAAGGATGTCGACTTGACCCATGCGGCCAACCGCTTCGGTGGCCGTTTGGTCCAACTGGTCACGGTCGGTCAAGTCGGCCACCAGATACTCGATCCGCCGGTCAAGCCCCTCGGCGATTTCCTGCGCGGCCGTCTGCAGTTCTGTTTCATGCCGAGCACAAATCAGGACATCCGCACCCGCCTCGGCATAGCCGCGAGCGACCGCTTTGCCGATCCCTTTGCTGCCGCCGGTGACGAGTGCTGTGCGCCCGCTCAAGTCAAATAGTTCTTTCAGCATGGCTCATCCACTTGGAAAACGGTTTCAGAGTGTGCAACAAGGCTTCTGTTGCGTGGCGTCTCTGTCGACCTTCGCCCGCTGCAACTCTGATTTGTTACAGCCGCTCAGACCGCCGATGATCATACGTTATAGAGGGCTTGCACGACCAAGTCGCCGACTTCGTCCGTGCCGTATCCCATCTTGCCAGCACTTTGGCTTTTCATCTTGGTTCCGGTGACTTGCTGGATGGCACGGAGAACTCGCCGGCCCGATTGTTCGTAGCCGGAATGCTCTAGCAACATCGCCATGGCGCTGATGGCGGCAATCGGATTGATGACATTCTGGCCCGTGTACTTCGGAGCACTTCCGCCCATCGGCTCGTACATGCTGCAGCCGCCCGGATCGGGATTGATGTTACCGCCGGCCGCGACTCCCATCCCGCCCTGGATGATTCCGCCAAGGTCCGTGATGATATCGCCGAACATATTTGTCGTGACGATCACGTCATAGTATTCGGGGTTCTTGACCATCCACATACAACACGCATCGACATGATTGTAGTCGGGTTCCACATCAGGAAACTCCTTGGCCACATCCTGAAATGTCCGAAACCAAAGATCATGCCCGAAGGTCAATACATTTGTCTTCGCGACCAGTGTCAGCCGCTTACCCTTCGGATTGTTGCGACGTTGCGTGTATTGGAACGCCCAGCGGATGCATCGTTCGCAACCTTTGCGGGTATAGACGGCCGACTGCATGGCCACTTCATCAGCGGTTCCCTTTTTGAGGAACCCGTCCACACCGCAGTAGAGGTCTTCGGTGTTTTCACGCACGACGACAAAGTCGATGTCCTTGGGCCCCTTGCCGGCCAAAGGGGTTTCGACGCCCGGAAAAAGCTTGACCGGCCGCAGGTTGATGTATTGATCGAGTTGGAAGCGAAGTTCCAACAGGAGGCCCTTTTCGAGAACGCCTGGGGGAACATCGGGATGTCCAACCGCGCCCAAAAGGATCGCGTCGAAGGTCCGCAGTTGCTCAACCGCGCCGTCCGGCAACGTCTCGCCCGTTTTCAAATAACGTTCACCGCCAAAATCAAAATCGGTCAGCGAGCATTCAAAACCATCACGAGCGGCAACGGCCTTGAGAACCTTGATGGCTTCCGCGGTAACTTCGGGCCCGGTGCCATCTCCAGGGAGGACGGCGATACGGATCGATTTGGATGCATTCACGGTCGTGGTCTTTCTCGTGTTGGTTCAGGTTTCGCTGGCCTCGATAATGCGCGGAATCCTCGCCAGTCTGCAAGGGATTCGGTTTGCGCCCCCCGTGTGGCAGGCTTCATGTGCGGCAGAGCAAGCCTAGTTTTGACTGAAACCCAGGTGAGCATGTGAGTCACGCCCAACAGGATTTCGGATGAACTGGCGATAGCATTCCGGGCAAAGGTCAAAGCACTGCCGCTGGTAGATTTCGTCGCCGATCGTGTCACTCTAGGCATCTTCCAGACGTTCGAGGATCTCTTGCACTTCCATCAGATGATCGCGGTCATCCTCGAAATCAGCGACTTCAATCGGTTCCATGGCAGCATATGTTTCCAGCTTGACCACATACCTAAGGTCTACTTCAGGGTCGATTGTGCGTTTGCACCGGTCGCACGAGTAATGGATCATCACTCGGAATCCTTTAATGAAGCCCAGGGGATTGCAGGCGTCATCCCTTTTCCGCCCGCACGTTCAGAATCTATCCTAATGGGAATGCAAGCACTGGAGCAAGCCGTTTGGACCCATTTTCGGCATTTGGAGGGAAGGTTTCTTGTGAAGTTTCCTCGCCCGGGCGGCTTGATTGGGTGTGGTAAGCAGGTCGTTTGAGCGTGGTTCTTCCGCATGCGCCAAAGAAATGAGCTTTCTGTTCGGAAGAAGATACGCACGCAAAGGCGCAAAGGCGCAAAGGAAAAGAAAAGATGGTGTTTCTCGGCTTGGCGTTAAATGATTCCTGTTCGGCTCGGTGCGAATAACAAAGGGGCCAGTCGTAGGGTGTCAAGATCGCCGCCGAGCGTCCACCATCATCCGCAACGTTCACGGCGCTCGCGATACCGTGGTTGCCAGTTGCCAAGGTGGATGCCGCGAGCTTGTCACCCTACACCTACTCTTCTCCTTCGGGAACGGGCCTATCCGCAGTGGGCGGTTCTTCCGTTTCGCCAGATCATCTGCGGTGAAAGAACTTTGCCCAGAAGGGATCTTGATTCGGAGTGAACCCGAAGTCGTCGGGAAGCGTCGTCGGTTGCTCGGTCTGCTGAGCCATGAAGTAGGCTTTCAGGCTGGCGAGCAGATGTTGGGCATAATCGATGACTTCACGCCTGCGTCGATCGCGTCCGGTTGCCGGTTGGATGGAGACATGGATCAGCACATGTGCTGTCGTCGGTCCCGTTTGCCGGTTTGGATCGTTCGCTTGCTCGACAAACTGCAGTGCCATTCGAAACCCAATCGCTCGATCCGATCCGCGGCGTCCACGATGGGTCTGACGTGTTGCGATGTGGAGCAGAAACTTGCTGCCGGATTCACTCAGGATGTCGCCATGGTGGTCCGAGATGAACCCTTTGAGTTTGGCAATAGCGACCGGTCTCGGGACCGTGGTCTCCAAGGTGGCCGTGACGCTCAGTTGCGATTTGGCCTTCGATGCACCATGTGCTTGACGGTCGTGTGTGTCCGGCGTACCGTGATGGGCAATGCCGCTTCCGAGTTGGACAACTTGATTGCGACCATTCTCCTTTGCCTGCATCAACGCGCGGTCCGCTCTTCGAAGCATCGTTTCCGGATTGTCCCCGGCTTGAATCTCGGTAACACCAAAACTGGCGGTAATCGATTGGCCACCTAGCGATTCGTGACGCAGTTTTTCAAGCTGAGCGCGAATCGAGTCGGCACGTTCCGTGGCTGTTGCATTGTTGCAGTCGGCACACAGCATGACAAACTCTTCGCCGCCGTATCGTGAAACCAAGTCACCTGGTTCGCATGTTTGCTGCAATAGCGTGGCGAAACTGACCAACGCGTCGTCGCCTGCCTGGTGGCCGAATGTGTCATTGACTCGCTTGAAATGGTCGATATCGCACATGATCAGCGAGTAGGGTAAACGGCGTTCAAGATGCGTTTGAACGAACTCCACATGGACTCGATCGAATTCCGCTCGATTCGCTACTTTGGTCAATGGATCGCGGATAGCCTTCTCGTGCAATGCTTGCACGCGAAGTTCCAGGGATATCTGCGAAGAAGCATCGTGCAGCAAGAGCGTTGCGCCGTATAGAGCCCCGTCGTGGCCAATGACTGGCAGGACGTGCGTGTCGACGCTCAGTCGACCGCGTGATCGGGATGCGATTGTCAGCCGTCGAAACGTCTGGATGCCGGTTCGAAGCGTGTGAGCGATCGGGCAGTTTTCTGCGGAAATCTCGGTACCATGCTCGTCCTGCAATCCTATCAGACTCGATTCCCACTTTCTGTGGAGTACAGCTTCCGAGCCAAGTCCCGTCAGACGCTCCGCCGCGCGATTCCAAAGCAGGATGCGAAGTCGCGGATCGACGAATAGAATTCCGTCGTGCATGCTGTCTAACAGTCTTTGATGGAAAAGCTGCTTAATGACATCCGGCTCGGGAGTCGCTACCGACGTACTTCGCTTCCAGAGATTATTCGACGCGTCCGGCGTCAATTCGTGCAACCACCGGCGAGCCATTTTGGGCGACAACCGGATCTCATCGGTGGCCAGCAGGTCGCAATACTGTTCAACCAGCGCGGGGTCGAACTGGGTGCCCGCGAATTCGAAAAGTTCGGCCGTCGCACGCTCACGCGACACGGCTTGTCGGTAGACTTGATTGGTTGTCATCGAGTCGTACGCGTCGAGAATCGACACCATGCGAGCGCCCAGAGGCAAGGATTCACCTTGGCGGTCAAACCCCAACTTGCTGCCGTTGTACCAGGCTGCGGCGTATTTGACGATCTCCAAAACGCCTTGCGACGCGCAGCAACTCAATAGTATCTGCTTGCCAATCAATCGGTAACGGTCTATCAATTTGGCCTCTTCCACCGTCAACTTGCCAGGCTTCAGGAGAACGTGGTCGGGGACTCCGATCTTTCCAATGTCGTGAAGCAGTGCGGCAACCTCGATCTCGTCACGTTGCTGATCAGACAACTTGAGCCCCAGGCTCCAACTGGAACACCCCAGAGCCACGCGCAAGCAGTGTTGAGCGGTCGGTGCATGTTTGGCCTGTAGTGCTACATAGAGACTGCTGGCCATTCCCAAGCGAACTTGAATCAACTGGTTGGGGCTCTCGGACTCGGACGGATTCCCGGTGGGGGGCACCGGGCTCTGGCTGGGTTCTTCCAATGCGGTTAGCAGCGTTGAAAGCACCGAAAGACCATGATCCGTCGATGCGATCGACGCGGTCTCTGGTGAGTTCGACTTCGAACCAAGCGAGCTTGAAGAACTTTCCATTACAGATCCAATTACGTCCCGGCTGTGGCTCCGGCGCAGGGACCGCCCCAGAAATCGAGACGTGTCGACCCGATCGCGACAAAGCCCCGCGTCATGTGCTGCTGTTGAAAACCTAGAACGCACCTGATCTTCCGTCAATTGTTTTCTTCATTTAACGGTCCTTTCGGTCGGTACCTTCAGAGGGCCGGTCGTCGCGTGCCGAATGCACCAGCATGCAACGTGGAACACACTGTTGGGGGGCTATACCTTGCTAGAATCTGGTCTTGTTGGCAACGCGAACGATCGTAAGGATTGTGTTGGTTGGGGCGTTCCGCGAGCGGCTTGCCGCGTTATGGGCAATTTCCTGGACTGCCTAGTCTTCCTGTCTTTGTGTCTGGGCCGTTCAGTTTGGAATTCAACGCGCAACGGCTCACGTTTGGCGGAAGACGTATCCGAATTGTCACTGAAGGGCATCGGTCCAATCGTATGCGCTGAAGGGATTGGCAGCAGGGCCCCAGCAGGTCCAACAGCCGAAGATTGACGAAAGCCAAGTCAGGGAAGACTTATTCGCATGAGTACGCAGTTTCGACGCAGTGGCCAGCGGGACGAGCGCCGTCGGCGAGTGTTACTTGAAGAGACCGGTGACCGGCACCTGCCGGAGAAATCATCGGGTGCCTCGTCAAAGGGCGCGTCGGACCGTTCGAAGATGGCTCGGCGATACCCGGTTTCAACCTTATCGACCCGCCAGCCATCGCTGTTGGCGCTGGTTCCCAGGCGTCGATGGACACTTTTGGTATGGTGCGCGTTGTTGTTGTCGTGCATAGCCGGTTTGCAGACGCTATACGGGTATGTGGCTCTGGGGCACGCGTCTATTGTTTTGGCACATGTGCCGGCGATCGACTTGGCATCTCGGGCCAGTCTGGCTTCGTGGTTCGGGTCGATTCTGTTGATGGCATCGGCTGGCCTTGGGGCGTTGACCTATCTGATACGACGGCATCGGTTGGACGACTATCGGGGCACGTACCGAATGTGGTATTGGGTGATTGTTGTTCTGATATTGGCGGCGGCGGATCAGGTTGCGTGGATCCAGGAATCGGTACGACTCGTGCTGCTTGACCTATCGGGGATTGCCGGATACCCGGATGCGACTTTGATATGGACGGCTTGCATGGCCGTGTTGGTTTTGGCGATAGTTGTTCGGCTTGGCATTGAGATGCGTGAATGCCGGACCTCGCTGCTTTGGCTCGTAGCGGCACTCGTCTGTTACGGAGCATCAGCAGCCGGGCAACTTAAATGGTTGTGGGCGGGGGCCAGTATTTTTCGAGTGATGGCTCAATCCGCATTAATCCTTGGAGGGCATCTGTTTATTTTATTGGCGATCGCGTTTTATGCGTGTCATGTTTTTCGGGATGCAAGCGGCTTGATCGGCAGGGCAGGGCGTGTGAAGCGGGCGACTAGGAAGAAGGTTCCTGTCTCCGCTGCGAAGAGCAAGGCTCCAGTTCGTGGGACGCGTCGCTCTGCGAAACCGGTTCACGAATCGCCAGCCAAGAAGGCCCCATCACGCCGGCGTCATTCGGCGGACCCACCTGCCGAAGAGCCCGTGGTCGCGACGCTGCCGATCGGGCGTGGCAAGCGGTCAGAGCCTCGCAAGGCCGTTGCTACCGAATCACGTCAGGTAGCTGACGAGGGCACGGTTGCGGGAGGCTCGAAGTTATCGAAGGCTGAGCGTCGGCGGCTTCGCAAGCAACGCCGACGAGACCGACCGTCCCAGGCCGCTTGAAGGTCTAATCGGCGTTTGGCTTTTCTCGTTTGTGCCATTTTGGCGGGG
>JAJSAJ010000448.1 GCA_024274855.1 Planctomycetota bacterium
AGCCGGAGGATGCTGGCAGAGATAGTGTGGAAACGGACAACACACTCAACGCGATTGCCGACGATTCAATGGTCGTTCAAGCAACTATCAACCCCACCCATGCGTTGGATTCCGATTCCAGAGTCATCCGGAACTCTGGCACCGAACACGACGAACTTGTTCCGAGTTCACCGTTTGTTGTTCTCACTGCCGAACATTCGGGCGGCATGGACTTCCTGCAATGGAAAGTCGAATCACGAACGACTACGATCTCCACGTCATTGTCGGAAGACCTTCATATTGCGGATCCGTATCAACCGTTACAAACGGTCCAGGGCTCTCGCTATGCCGAAGAAGTTGTCAGCTCCGCCATTTTCGACTCGCTTTGGAAGCGTATCGATAGTACGGAGGATCCGATGGTTTTCGAGCAGACGCAAGATACATTTGTATCGGGTACGGCCGTGGCAACGACGGCCATATCCGTCGGTTATGTGATCTGGACACTTCGTGGGTCCTACCTAGTTGCCGGTCTGATGTCGTCCATACCTGCTTGGGCACATGTGGACCCTCTGCCCGTCCTGGATTTCGCCGCGTCGACGAAAGGGGAGCGAAAGGGGAAAAAAGAGGAGTCGGAATCGCTTGCAGCGATTATTGAGAATGCGGGCAGTGACGCACCATAATGTGGCAGCGTGCCTACCGATTAGCGAACAGCCCACGCGTGTAAGGTCGGATCTCCGCCGAAACGAGCTGCTGAAATACCAAATGAAATACAGAATGCGATTTGACAGAAAAGACGTGTTACGGTGTGTCAGCGCTCGCCACCGGATCGTGCATGAGCGAGATACGTTCCACGGCCAATTTGATCCATCCTACATCCTACATCCTACATCCTACCGACCACCGACTACCGACTACCGATCACCGATCACCGACTACCGACTACCGACTACCGACTACTGACTACTGACTACTGACTACTGACTACTGACTCATAAGTACACGAAACCAACGACGATAGGAAATACGATGCACCGCCTATCCACAACATCTCGAATCACAATCGGGTTGGTTCTGCTATCGATCAGCGCGTTACTATTAGCTCGCACAATGGGGATCGGACCGAATGAGCACCTGGCCACTCTGGAAGGGCGCCGGACATTCTGTGAAGTCCTGGCCATGAGCGGTTCAATGCTGCTCAGTCGCAACGAGTTGGGTTCGCTCGAAGCCTCACTGGCGGCCGTTGTCGATCGTTATCCGGAAGTTCTTTCGGCGGGCGTCCGGCAGAATAGCGGTAGTCTCGTGGTCCAGTTGGGGGATCATGAAAACGGGTGGACCAATGCCTCCTCGGCTCCTAGCACCGGAACACAGGTTCTGGTTCCATTGATCCAAGGCGCAAAAGAGTGGGGAACGCTGTAGGTACGTTTTCGACCGACCAACGGGTCGGGATTCATGGGCCATCTAGAAACGCCTTTTGTGCAGCTTGCGTTTTTTCTCGTCGGGGTGAACCTGATCGCGTTCTTCTTCTATCTAAAAAAGACACTCCACCATCTGGATCCTTCTCGCGTCGTGCCGAATCGGGTGCGCAACGCGTTGGATACCATGGCGGGAGGCCTGGTGATCCTGGACAATCAGCAACGGATCGTGCTGGCGAACACCGCCTTTTCCAAGTCGATTGGCATGGAGCAGGATGAACTGCAGGGTATCGAAATTTCAAAGCTGTCCTGGATCGCCGACACCGATAACATTCCTACCCAGATGCCATGGGATGTACCGCTGGAGGGCGGCGAGGCGAATACCGGAGCGACAGTCCAATTACGCGACCGCGACAACGACTTACACACCTACATCGTCAACTGCTCCGCCGTTTTTTCCGACGCGGGGCAACGACGAGGCGTTCTGGCAAGTTTTGAAGATGTGACCGAACTGGAGAATAAGCGAACGGAGCTGAGTCGAACACTCAAAGTCCTTCGGACCTCGCGTGATGAAATTCGCGAAAAGAACCAGGAGCTTCAGCGATTGGCAACCGAGGATCCTCTGACCGGCTGTGTCAACCGGCGATCCTTCTTCGAGACGCTCGAAGCCGCCTGGAAATCGTCGCGTCGTAACGACGGGGTACTTGGTTGCATTATGCTCGATATCGATCATTTCAAAATGGTCAACGACAATCATGGGCATAGCGTGGGCGATCTTGTGCTGAAGACGGTGGCGATCGCAATCAGAGAGTCCGTGGGGGACGGAGGCACCGTCTGCAGATATGGCGGTGAAGAGTTCTGTATCCTGTTACCACACTTGGACCTGGAACAGTCCACCCAAATGGCGGAACTCGCGAGGTCGGCAGTCGAATCGCTCATGCTTCCTGGCTTTACCGTAACAACCAGCCTGGGAGTCACATGCGCGTCGCTCGGGGCTAAAGGCCCACAGGAGATGATCGAGCAGGCAGACAGGGCACTGTATGCGGCGAAGCATCACGGTCGCAATCAAGTGATCCGATGGGACGTCATGCCGGAGGAGTCCCCCGAACAGCGTGAGGAGGATCAGGCCGTCGAGTCAAAGTACTCGGACCACGACAACCTGCTGGAAACCGAAGTGCCCTTCCATGCGGTTTCCGCCTTGATGTCTGCCATGGCCTACCGAGACGCGGCAACCGCGGAACACAGTCGGCGAGTGGCGGACCTTTGCGTCGCCGTGGCACGCGACATGCTACCGGCTCGGGAATGCTATATTCTCGAGATCGCGGCACTGCTGCACGATATCGGTAAAATCGGCGTTCCCGACTCGATTCTATTGAAACCCGGTCCGCTAACCGACGCCGAATGGAAGATTATGGACACGCACGACCGGGTCGGCGTGGAGATCGTCGCCGCGGCATTCTCGTGCCCGTAGCTGGCCAATCTAATCCAAAATCACCACGCGTGGTACACCGGCCATCCTCGCGAAACAGGTCTACCAACTCGCGACGATATCCCACTCGGCGCAAGGATCCTCGCCCTGGCCGACGCATACGACGCAATGACCTCGGACAACGTCTACCGAGCTGCTCGAGACCGCCAGGCAGCGTTCGCCGAATTGCGGCGCTGCGCTGGCACTCAATTCGATCCTAATCTGGTCGAAACGTTCATCACGGCGGTCGAGAATCGCTATGAGTTCCGCGTGGCCAGCTCGCACAAGATATCTCGCGAAGCAGCCGTCGGCTTCGGCCAGCAAATGGAACGGCTGGCCGATGCGTTGGACCATCAAGATGTTTCGGGACTAGCCGTCATTGCCGACAAGTTGAACCGAACAGCAAAGCACGTTGGTGAAGCCGAACTTGCCGAGACCGCCGCCGAGTTGCAAGCAGCCGCGACAAACCCGGATTCCGAACTGATTGAGATCGTCCGAATCACCAACCAACTACTGGCAACCTGCCGTGAAACCCAGACCGCCTTCCTGGACAGGATCATGGACACAGAAGCGAGTGTCGCCATTTCGTAGGGTGTGCCATGCCGCAAGAACACATGACTCGCAAAGCACTATTCCTGACACTTGGCGTTTACTCCGGACACTGCGGACAGGGCGACGTATGCTGGTGGGACAACCTGGAAGTCCGCCGGACCGAACACCATCCGTAATCGCAACACACTTCCGCGAGATCGTACTCAAGTTTTCGACTCAACACGGGAAATCGTCGTCTTTTGCTTCGCGAGATTGGCGACGGTAGTATTACATTGGCGTATGAAAGAATGTTTTGCTACAAAGTCTAGAAGCGATTGCTCGTCACGATGTTCAACGAGGAGATAGTGACACGTCGACTGCACTGGGGGACACAGACATGCCATTGAAGTGGAACGGCGTTCTCTTGACGGCGTTAACTGTTTGTTTGGCCACACACCAAAGAACCGCTTTGGGACGACTGCCCCAAGACCGGGCCCCTGCCAGCTCAGTGATCGAAGTGGCTCGCGAACCGATCCTGATCGACATCCGGAATCAAAGCCACATCGAACTTTCTGGTTTGGCGGTCCGTTTCTAAAAGATTTCCTTGGACACCCACGCACCGGCACGCGCCGCGACGCGGGAGCAGTCGAAGCGGTTGCTCCGTAGTACGGTACGGAGTGTTAAAGCGTGTCGCGGAGTTGGGAGGGCGAGCCTTCTGGCGAGCCGCGAAAACGAGAAGTCCTTGGAACGCGCCGGCTCAGCAGGAGCTTCGCCCTCCCACGTCAATAACCTCCAGCCAATTTCATAACACGCTCTTAGAGCCGCCGTCCCACTTCAAGTGAGCCAGTCGGACCCGAACGACTTGCTCTTACTGGTTACTCACGTTATCAACAACGCAACGATGTTTGACCTTTGGTAATACTGGTGAAGGCACTCACCTTTCCGGCGGATTGTGCTGCTGAGCACTCGCAATCGGCGGCAGGTCGGGTTCGTCGAGGAGTGCCACGAAACTTATTCCTTCGAGGTGATCGGGCAAAGGAAGGTCTGCGAGTTCGCGAAGTGTTGGGTAGATATCGACACACTCGACCAGCGCGAGTCGGGCTAGTTTCCGGGATACACTCTAAAAACCAAATCGCATGCATGCTGTGTCACGGCGAATCAATCCGAGGTCCAGATTGTTCGCGCCCAGCGTTGAAGCCGAACTCTGAGATGATCGGCTATCGAGCGATTGGCGTGGTTGAGTGTAACCATGCCACGTTGGCCCGCGAAAAGAGATTCGCTGGACCGGGCGTTGAGCAGAATGGTCCCCTCGAATCGCGGAGCGGTCAGCTCGTACGTCATCGTGCCAGCCTGTTCGTCATGAGACGCATCGATTGGGCGAACGGGCAACATGCCACCAACAGCGGCACACAAGGCAATGTCCGGAGGAGCAAGTCGGGCCTGCGGCTCGAAACTGGTCAGCCGGGCTAAAAAACGCCGGTGGCCAGGAATACGGATCGCGGCTTGCTGGTCCAGACACTCGGAGAAGACGTCCATATCTTCCTGAGAAATGGACAATGTCAGCTTCTTCTCGGAGTCACACCCGATTACCATGACTTCCTCGCCCCGTTTCAAGAACTGTCCTTCAAGCGACTGCAGATCGTTCGCCACTACCATGCCGGCAATCGGTGCTCGAATGGTCAAAGCATCGACTTCCTGCTGTTTTTCGCGTTGGATTTCGACTAGCGATTCGTATTTCTCCCGTTCAGCCTGATAGGTCGCCGTTTCGCCCTCGTGCAACGTCGCTCGCATGCGGCCGGACGATTGTTGCACTTGCAGGCGGATGTCGTCCAGGTCTAGCTTCAGTTGTGGATTGCTCATAACGACCAGAACTTGGCCCTCCGCCACAGCTTGCCCCGAACGGATCCGCACGTCACAAACGAACCCGGGGCTCGCGGTGCGCACGACGGCCGAAGGGGCATAGTCCACGACACAGGGCGCTCGATAGTTGCCGGGCCAGGGAAGCAGGACGGCGGCAACGACGGCAGCGCCGAGCAAAACGCCCGTGACCAGCACGAATCTCAACCGGCGAGGTGGTCCCGTCTGGTCGCCGGAAACAAAGTACTTGATCGTCGCCAGGGTTGGCGGGCCGACCCACATGGCCAGCCCTGCCAACGCCAAGACGATTCCGCCGCCATGGAACATCTTGGCTGCCGTAACAGCAAGGCCTATGCAAACCAGTATGCGCCAAATGAACGCGGCGACGCCATACGCCACGATCACCCATCCGCGTGAGCGGCCCCACGACGGCAATGTCGACGTAACGCCCCAAAGATAGGTCCGTGCGAAATGCCGAATGGCCTCCTGACCTTTTCCGTAAAGATTCGGTATTTCCAGGAGATCAGAAACAATGTAATAACCGTCGAATCTCATGAGCGGATTGGCGTTGAACAGAATCGTCGTGATGCTGGCCATGAGCGCGATCTGGAAGGCAAGATCTCCAACCACTTCGTTCCGTGTCTGACTCCAGATCAGAACAGCTACCGACGCAATAAACAACTCGGCATACATCCCAGCGGTGGCCGTGAAAATGCGTTGCCATTTCGAGCGAAATTTCCAGGATGAGGTCACGTCGACGTACGCGACAGGTGCACCAAGAATAAAGATCACACCGGCTTCCTGAATGCTCCCGCCGTAACGCCTACAAGCGACGCCATGAGCCAGTTCGTGGAGCAGCTTAATGACTAGCCAGGCTCCGGCTATCCAAATCCAACGATCGGTGACCAGGAGACCTCGCGAAGAGATCAAGACATGATTCCATTGGATAAAAATCTGATACGTGGCTGCCAGCCAGACCAGCCCCACCACAAGCACTGCCGGTAGTGAAAAGAACCATCCCGTCCAGGGTGCGATGCGACAGAAGAGGCGATCCGGATGGAATGCGGGAACGCGGATGAACCAGGGGTTCGTCGGCCCCGAATCGCGTTTGTCTGTTTGAGCAACAGCAGCTGAGACCAGGCGTTCCGTGCGTGTTGACTCGGTGGTAGTCGCCAGTTGCCGATCGATCAACCATTGGCAGATCGATGCGGCCTGCTGCTCGGTAAAAGCATATTCCGGTTCGACCTGGGCGGTGATACTGAGCGCCTCGCGAACCGACGTCTTGCCATCCAGCAAAGATATGAACGTGTATTCAGGCGCACCGACGCGAAAGAACTTGGAGTTGACAGTGTCTTCGATCAGGTATCCCGGTTCGTCTCCTTAAAAACGTGGCGTGATACGCAAATCGCCGCGCAGGACCAACAGTGTCTGCCCAAGGTCGCGAATCCGAAAGTCCACTTCCGATATCATGCTACCACCCGAACGCCATAAGCAGGGACTCGTACGGCTTGTGAAACAGGATCCAGGCCAAGCAACGCGGCGGTGCCAGCAAGGTTGCTGTTCCACTCATGCCAGGTCGCAGTGACTTGCCAACATTGTCCAATTCGGTCTTTCCCAAGAAGATCATCCGGTCGTCGCGTGCCTGAGCCCGAGGCACCATTTGCCGGATCCTCGCGGAATACACTTTCCGCGGGTAGGCATCGAGTCGGATTTGCATTTCCATCTCGGATGTGACATGTGCAATATCTTCTTCAGGAATATCAATTTCGACCGTCATCCGGCCTGTCGGCGCGATTTCAAACAGATTCTGGCCCATGGTCAACGGCGCTCCCTCGGACTTCTCAATATCGCCGCTTACGACGATTCCAGAGATTGGGCTTCGAATCTGCAGGTGTTTCTGACGATCGGTAAGCATTTGTTTGTTCAACGCAAGCCGTTTCATTTCCAAGTTTGCTTGCTGAGCTTCCGCAATACTCTCGGTCGACAGCGAGACTTCCCATGCCTTCCGAGCTCGCTGGTATTCCGCGTCCAAACTGGACATCTTCAAACGAATCTCTCGCCCGTCCATTTCCGCCAGGACCTGGTCTTTCGTCACTTCGTCCCCCGGTTCAACCAACGTTTTGCTCAGAATTCCTTCGTAGGGCGCGGCAACAAAGCGACGAAGTACGGGTTGGACCGTGCAATCACAGTCGATTGTATGCGTGAATGGCCAACAGAGTGTCACGATCAGAACGACGGCTGCCACCACGGCAACGGTTGCTCGTGGCCATTCGGTCTGACGTCGAATCACTCGCCCAACGCGTCCCAATCGGCCCGGCTGCGCAGATTGCACAAGTTGCAGATACGATCCAATCGCCTGTTTCGACGCACGCACAAAGTTCTCGGTCGTCGGCTGGCCTGGTCTATCTATTGGGTTGACCAGCAGCAGTGCGCCGACAGGACGGCCATCGGGATTGGCAAGTGGGACGCAAATGGCGGAATCCGCAGCCCAGGCACTGTTGAGTTGCTTAAAGGACCGGTTCGCAGCCTGTCCGCAAGAGTCTTCGGACCGGTAGATAGTAATCTGGTCTTTTAGCAGCGTATCGTCAAATGTTGTTTCTATCGCCTGCGCGAACTCCGCGTGCTTGTCAAACCGGGTTCGGCCAGCGATCGCTTTCAACTGGCAGTGTTGCCGCCACCCGTGGCAGATTCCGACAGCGACTTTTTCGCACCCGAGAAACTCTTGAAGATCATTGGCCAGTGCCAGGCAAGCGGACTCGATGGTATCACGAATGTGGGCTCGGGAAAACATCTCGAGCAAGGCGGCCGAGTGCCTTGCGTTTTGCTCGGAACGCTCCGCGTTCTGCAGGACGTACCAAAGTGTCATGTGGGCAGCGGCAAACTGCACCATCTGGGCAACGCGTTCAACCGAAACTGCCGCGTCCGCGGGCAATACGGCGCAAACCGCTTCCGGCAGTGTTCCTCGCGATACGACTGGCACCGCGACTGCGGACCACGCGTTCCCGGATGCAATCTCCGCAGTTCCGAGTTTACAGGCCTTCTGGCACAGGGCAGCGACGTGGTGCCGCTGCATCGGCAACGCGTTGAGTTTCCCGGCAAGCACCATCGGATCGGTGACCAGCGGGCCTTCCTCCGAACGCTCGAACAAGACAACGGCCGCCAATGCAGCGTTGTCGGCCACGATCTGGGCCAATGCAGAAAATGCAGCTCGTTTTTGCTCGCTGCCATCGACCGCCTCCAGCATCTGAAGCGGCAGCTGCTTGCACCATTGGACCGTTTGGGCAGAGAGGACTTCGACGCCCGTACTCTGCTCCAAAGCGACCGATACGGTTTGAACATGCTCAGTGGCATAGTCGGTCAACCAGGCTTGGGTCATTTCATCCGACATGTTTGCAGATCCCCATAGTGCCGGGTAAACGGTGAGTCCATTCCGCCGGGCAGAAAGTCACTGGGCCATTGGGATTGTCCGGTTAGCTCCCGGCGTGGCCGAGTCACCTTGAAGTTCCGGTGTGTCAGGCAGGAGCAGCGAGCAGGGTTCGCCGCTAAGGAAATGACCACCGGGATTGCTTAGCCGCACCTTGACG
>JAJSAJ010000449.1 GCA_024274855.1 Planctomycetota bacterium
ATGATTCAAGCCAACAGAATTCGTCGTACGTCAATGATACTCGTGTGGGGTGT
Organism: Planctomycetota bacterium; assembly: GCA_024274855.1. Classification (GTDB taxonomy): domain Bacteria; phylum Planctomycetota; class Planctomycetia; order Pirellulales; family Pirellulaceae; genus JAJSAJ01. The sequence goes on from JAJSAJ010000449.1 coordinate 54, forward strand.
TGCGGGGTTGGTCACAGCGGCTGAGTTTCGGCCACCCTCGATTCCACTGGTGGCATGTGATCCGTACTTCAGCATCTGGTCATCGGCGTACAAACTGACGGACACGGATACGGTTCACTGGACGGGAATGCCGACTTTGCCGATCGCTACTGGCCGCAACTGGAACGCTGGGCCGCGTTTCTGAAAGAGAAGGGATTCGATCCCCAGAATCAACTCTGTACCGATGACTTTGCAGGCCACCTGGCACATAACGTGAATCTGAGTGCGAAAGCGATCTGCGGGCTCGGCGCGTTTGCCAAGTTGTGCGATCTGCGAGGCGATCAGGATCGAGCGGCCGAGTACCGCGAGATCGCCAAGAAGTATGCCGCTCGCTGGGTTCAAGAAGCCGACGACGGAGATCATTTTCGGTTGGCTTTTGATCGCCCGGGGACATGGAGTCAAAAGTACAATCTGGTATGGGACCAGATCCTCGGCCTTGGCCTGTTTCCTCATGCCGTTAAGGAAAAGGAAATGGCCTATTATAAGAACGTCCAAAACCGTTACGGCTTGCCACTGGACAACCGAGCAACCTATACCAAGCTGGATTGGGTTCTTTGGACGGCAACGCTCACCCAGAATCGCGAAGACTTCAACGCACTGGTCAAGCCGGTGTTCATGTTTCTGAACGAAACGCCCGACCGTCGGCCGATGACGGACTGGTATTTTACCGACACGGCGCGCCGGCGAGGCTTTACCGCTCGACCTGTTGTCGGCGGCGTCTTCTTGCAAATGCTCTACAACAAGAATCTGTGGACAAACTATGCTGATCGCGAGAAGACCAAGGCCGGCAATTGGGCGCCCATTCCGCAACCGCCACACATGCTCTCACTGGTTCCAACCAGCGAACAACATCCGGCGACATGGCGATACACGACAGCGAAGCCGCCGGCAACATGGTGCATGCCTGGCTACGATGATAGCGGATGGAAGAAAGGGCTGGCTGGATTCGGCACGAAACACACGCCCGGCGCGGTGGTGCGCACGCATTGGAATACCAGTAACATCTGGCTCCGCCGTGAGTTCGACGTCAAGGTTAAGAAACCGAAACACTTGGCCCTTCGCATCCATCACGATGAAGATGCTGTCGTATTCCTTAACGGCAGACGTGTGGGACAATACCCAGGCTATACAACGGAGTATCAGTCGATAGAGATCGACTCGGAAGCACTTCGGTCAGGCCGCAATCTGCTGGCGATCCATTGCGAACAGACAAAGGGCGGTCAGTATATCGATGTGGGAATCGATGTGATTGTGCCTGCAACATCGAAACACTTTGGCCGCATGCGAGAAAATGTGGAGTCGCCTGGGCTTGGCACCTTTTTTCGCGAGTTTTCTTTGAAGAAGCGTACGATCAGTGGCGTGGCCTTCTGAGGGTAAGTGTGGTCACCGGAATGAATCAGAGTGACAAAAGGTGTGTTCTTGCGCGACGTGTACAGTGTGCAATCCGTGGCCCACTTGCGACCCAGCGGATCGCAATCGTTGACCTTTCGCACGGCGCTGATGGTTCGTTGTTGCCAGGAGAATTTGACGATCTGGTCATTCTTGCCGGCAATATGCATGGCCGGTTTCGGAGTCAGAAGCCGGACACTGCGTGAGGCGGCCGCGGACGGAGCGACCGCCGCGAACACATGCGGTCGTGTGGCCCAAATCAAGTACGTGAACGCTCCGCCATTGGAATGACCTGTGGCGTAGATGCGACTGTCATCGATCTTGTACTTCTTGTGCAGTGACGACAATACCGTGTCGAAGAACTTCAAATCACGGTCGTCTTGATCGCCTGAACCATGTTGCCAGCCATTCCGTTTGCCTTCCGGATCGAATAGCTTACCCGGAGTCGGCAGACCTTGCATATAGACCACCATCGCTTCTGGCCAGTATTTCTGAAATGCGAATTTGCGCGCGGCATTGCGACTATTTCCACCATGGCCGTGAAAAGCGAATACGATCGGCCAGCCGGATTTACTCGGTTCGGTCGGCAGGTAAACGATCGCTTCTCGCTTGACGTCATTGACGGTCCATGTCATGTGGCGCGATCGGTTCTGCTCCGTATCACGTTGTTGAAAACGCCCAATCGACTTGCGCATTTCAGCCCGTTCACCGGACGACAGCTGGCCATCGCCGTCTTTGTCAAATCGTTGTATTATCCGTTGGCGAAGCGAATCACGTCTTTGAAATGGTTGGTCGGCTAGAGCATGTTGCGAGACGAGGATCGTCAACAAGCAGACCAGCAAATGGTACGAATTGATTCTTCTCATCCCAGTTGTTCCCGTACCTGTTGGGTGTTGTCGGAAAGCAAGAGCCTCCATGCAACACCGCGTTCCGAAAAGAAGCCGCCTGCTTTAGCTGGCGGAGCAGTCCCGCAGTAAACCTAAAGCCGGACTCGCCGGAAGCATTCAGAAGTGCACAAGCTTCGCGAAGGTCCAACGTTCATTTCAGCCTTTAAATTACGTGGTGAATCAAAGTACCTGAAAATATCCTTGCCGTTTTGCGCGGAACTTGATTGCGAACGGTCTATCGCACATTCGGTTTTGTCCAACGCTTGAGTTATCCGTATGATCCGACCTGTGAAGCTAGTGAAATCGCTGCTGCTTGACAGTCGTATTCTACACGATCATCCCAGCCCGAACGAGTTGGAACCAGAAAGGATAAGGGTAGCCATTCACGCCGCTGGGGTCTGACGCAATTTTCGGCGGAAAACGCGCTGATTCATACGTGCCCGTGTTGTCGCCGAAAATGGGTCTGACCCCTTGGAAGCGAACCGGCCGCCTGCATTCCGTGAACGGTTACGGATAAGGGGTAGTTTTTCAGCGGCAGGACCGAGTACCATGCCTTCCAGAAGTCTGTGTCGATCGTGTGCGCAACTCACGCCGAGCATCTACGCGGGTGTTGTATCCTGAATTCTCTGTCCCCTGAGTAACGTACAACCCATAAGCAGGGATGTGATAACCAACGGGATGACGGTCTGTGGTAACTGTGCAAGCTGAGGCGGGAAGCCGAAACCGACTTGAAGCAGTCCCGTTCCGGGCATTGTCGGCATTCGGTAAGTGACACCAAGTAACCCGGAAATAATCGCGACCAGCATCGCGGCGCCGAGCCACCAGGTCCATTTTGCCTTGCTTCGAATGGCGATCCATGCGATGCCCAGGGTCAGTAGTATAGCTGGAACATAGGCAAGTCCGTGGATCATCAGACCGGCGAGTGAGGCAACCCAGGCAACATCGGAATACGACTTCAAGCCGCTCAATAGACCGATTAGTCCAAGTGTGTAGCCGACGAGCAGGATAGCGAGCAAAGGAAGCGGCAAAACCAGGAATGTAAAGACTGGATGCCGGTGAGCAAAGAACGCACGAGTTATCTGTTGTTTTGCCGCGGATGCTACGTCCTGCGGCGTGCCTAGACGGGAACTAATACGACTGTGATCAGCGATCTCAATACTCATTGCGTGATTCCTTTCTGCGCAACGTAAGTCATCAATATGGTCCGCAAGTTCTTTCAGGAGTCGTTTTTGGTATGCTCGGGAAAGGCCCGTGGCAGCCAGTTCAGCACGGACATCTTCAAGCCAATTCAGCGCGGCCATGAGTACCTCCCTGCAACACGACCTGCACGGATTCGACGACGGTTTGCCAGCGCGAAATGACACCAACTAATCGTTTTTTGCCGGCGTTAGAAAGCTCGTAAACCACACGGCTGCGGCCACCGACCTCTTGGCGCCGACTGTGCAATGCTCCTTCCAGTTCCAGGCGATGGAGAACGGGATAGATGCAACCTTCGCCAAATTGAAACTGTCCGCCAGACAGAAGAGAAATCGATTGCACCAGCTGGTAGCCGTGCATCGGCTGTCTTGAGAGGAGTTTAAGGATCAGAAGTTCCGGCACGCCATTTAGAAACACTGGATTCGTTTGCTTGCGGGGCATGGTTGTCCCTTTGGTGAATACCTTGAACTATGAGGTATGGATCGGATAAAAACGAGCTTGGCTTAAGGGTTTCTTGATTATGGCGTGGCATTAGTATGCTTATCGAGCAGAAGTTAATCATTTTGAGTCAAGTTTCAGCGACCAGCGGCCAGCGGGCGATTATGATCTGAGCGGTAGAAGCGCAGTGGTCCGAGGTTCAGCCTCGTTAGATACCTTGAACCACGAAGTATCACAAGGTCAGTTCCGAATTGGGGCATCCTGGGGCATAATCGAGCAGGGTAACCGATCGGTTCCAAGAGGTCAGACCCATTTTCGGCGACAAAATGCGTTCGCATAAAGAAACGCTTTCTCCGCCGAAAATTGCGTCAGACCCCAGCGGCGTGAACGGCTACCGAGCAGGTTACGGTGGGCGGCCGGGCCGCTGAGCAACTTCGCACTGCAACTCGGATCCTTGCAACTAGAATTGACGTGGGTGCAACGATGAACCAACCAATTTCCACCACTCCGTTTCATTGGTTCGTCCGTGGGGCCATGGTCGGGATTTTGCTTAGCGGCGCGCTTAATGCGGTTTCCTATTTCTTTCGATCCGAACGATGGGGCAATCTGCTCGGTACGACCCCCGGTCATCGCGAAGCATTGGGGTTTCCATGTCAATTGTGGGAGAATGGGAACGCTTATGGCGGGTTCTTCATTGATCCACTGGCACTGCTGGCCAATGCGGCGTTTGCGATGGTCGTAGCCGCAGTTTGCGGTTGGATCATGCTGCGGTATCAAGCACAGTTGACCCGCCTCGTCGTGGAGCTGGAGCAGCTTGCGAATGCCGAGAGCTCGTTTCATTCGTTTCGGTTTTCGTTGCGAGGGCTCCTTGTCGCAACTTGTTTGGCTGGGATCTTCGCCGCCGGCCTGCACCATGCACTCGCGCGTCGTCCGGAAGTGCTCGGTGTGATCTATTTGTTTGGGCCGTGGATCTTGGTGCTGGTTGCATTGCTGCCAATGGGCATGTCGTGGCAACAACGGGTCGTCGTACTAATTCCATCGGTGCTGCTGTTGATGGTCGCCGCAGTGGCCCTGGGCCATTTCCTAAAGCCGGGGATCGAGTTTGACAAGGTTTTGCTGGGGATCTTTATCTGCTGGACTCCACAATGCGTGCTTGCTGCAGTTGGATTGACGGCGGCACTGATTTATGAATCATCTCGTTCAGATCGGACCGAGACGCCGCATGGCGATTGAAACACGGTATTATTGACCTCCAGGATCGTCAAGTGTGTGCCAAAGTCAAGCGGCCAACGGGAGCGAGCGCATGGGGCCCCGAGCGGTAGCTTGAAATTGGTTGGCGGCCCTGCCGCCCTGCGTATGTCACATCGAATCGGACTAGTTCCGGATTTTCCATTCTTTGGAATGCGAGCCCCATTCGTGGCGCTGAGTTTGATACAATCAAATGAAAACTGACGATCCGTCCTTCCAAACATCAAAGGAGTATCCCCAATGACCAGCTCGCCATCACGCCGCTCGTTTCTTCAGACTGTTGGGTTGAGTGCTGCTGCAATGGGTATCAGTGGTCCGGCGTTTGCAGAAAAAAAGAAGATCCAAGGTTTCGAGGAAGGACCGAACGATCCGAACGCTTCGAAAAACTGGAAACCGGTTTCCGATAGAAAGGTTCGTGTGGGAATCGTCGGCTTCGGCACTTGCCAGTTCGGCGCGGCCTTTGGATTCCAGGACCACCCGAATGTCGAGGTAGTTGCCGTCAGTGATTTGTTTGCCGATCGATGTGCAAATCTAGCCAAGGCGTGTCGTTGCAAGAAGACCTACCCGTCGCTCGAAGAACTGGTCAAAGACGACTCGATTGAGGCTGTCTTCGTGGCGACCGACGCACCAAGTCATCCGCGGCATTGTATCGATGTGCTTAAGCATGGCAAGCATGTCGCCAGTGCCGTGCCGGCCAGTTTCGGATCGCTGGAAGACGCTGACAAGCTGTTCGAGACAGTCAAGGAGACGGGCCTGAAGTACATGATGTTCGAAACATCCTATTTTCACGAAGACCTCTATGCGATGCGGCAGATTTACAATGCCGGTGGATTCGGCAAGCTGACGTATGCCGAGGGAGAATATTTTCATTATTCTGTCGGTCAAATTGGGTCGTACAAAGGATGGCGAATCGGCACACCACCGCAATGGTATCCCACCCATTCGAATGCTTACTACGTCGGCGTGACCGGCGGCAGCTTTACGGAAGTTTCCTGTATGGCCATGCCCAGCTGGAAAAAAGTCTATCAGCCGTCGAATAATCGTTACAAGAACCCGTTTGGGACCGAAATCGCCTTGTTACGCACTAGCGAGGGTGGAATGGCACGCATG
>JAJSAJ010000450.1 GCA_024274855.1 Planctomycetota bacterium
CGATACGGCTTCTGTTCGTAGCTGACTTTGACCATGAACACTTGGCACTTCAGGTCGAATTGCTTGCACGCGAACGACAAAGCGCTGCCCCACTGGCCAGCTCCGGTTTCGGTCGTTAACAGGTTGATCCCTTGTTGTTTGTTGTAAAACGCCTGGGCGACTGCCGTATTCGGTTTGTGGCTTCCGGGCGGACTGACACTTTCGTCTTTAAAATAAATCCGTGCTGGCGTCTTCAAAGCACGCTCTAAATTCGTCGCTCGCGTCAGCGGTGTCGGGCGCCAGATCGCAAGAACGTCGCGAATCTCGCGAGGTATCTCGATCCAACGCTGCTGGGAAACCTCCTGCTCAATCAACGCATCCGCGAAAATCGGCTGAAGATCCGCGGGGGTAATCGGCTGTTTGGTCCACGGATGCAGAACGGGTGGTAATGGCTTGGGCAGGTCAGCCTGCAAATTGTACCAAGCTTCCGGTATTTTACTCTCGTCAAAAACAACCCGTTTCACGTTCATTCGTTTTTCCTTTTCATACAGATCATACAGATCGATCAATGGGCATGTCTCAGGCAGGTAGGCCCCTGATCAACAGGACCTCCAGTCGGATGAAGCACCCGAAATGAATTGGCAAGACACTATTCTGCTACAAAACACGCTCAAGATCCATAGGGCGGCAGGGCCGGAATCAACTCCGAGCTACCGCTCGGGGCCCCAATGGTCCGATCCCGTTGGTCGCTGGAACTTTGTCAACAACATAACGATCTTGGAAGTTAGCCGTTCACGCCGCTGGGGTCTGACGCATTTTTCGGCGGAGAAAGCGTTTCTTTACGCGAACACATTTTGTCGCCAAAAATGCGTCTGACCCCTTGGAAGCGAGCCGGCGGCCTACATTCCGTGAATGGTTACCTTGGAAGTTAGGTAACACTTTAGCCAGATGGCAAGTGATCGACTCAGCGGGAGGGCGAGGCTCCTGCCGAGCCGTTCGGGCCAACAAAACAAGCGGCTCAGCGGGAGCTTCGCCCTCCCCGAAAGCCTGCTTCTCCGAGTTCTGAGAGAAATCCCAGAACGCTGCCAGACGGCTAAACAGTTACGAAGTTCGTCATCTAAGGCGGCCCCACAGTTTGTGCTGTGATTGCATTACCCGTGCCGGATCCCGCGTCGAGATTGCGGGCGAGTTCGTTTCGAGAACGCGGGCATGCCCGGCTGCGCATCCTGCGAACGCGAGTTATTCAACCCGATAACGCACAGGACGGATCCACTGCCCGCACTCAATCGATTAGACGGTGGTACCGCCCCATCCAATAAGGCAACAGAATAAATGTCCCGTCATCGCGAGACCGCCCGCCGGAGCCGCCATCCAGCTCGTACGGATCCCCGTTCCAACGCATCACCCGACGCTCGGAGATCGGAAAAACACGCGTTGAGCAGAGCTGGCCATGCCGCCCAAGGAACGGCTTGCCTAGATCGCGCCGGTTGCTGTTAACAACAGTCCATTCGATCAAATCGCTTGGAACGTCGCAAAACCATCGGAGGTTGATCTCCCGGTCATACTCGGTCGGTTCCAGAAAAACACGGGCCGGACGCTGGTCCACGTGCGGCGAGGAGGATGCTTGAACACCGGACGCAAAGATGTAGTTGAACAGCGGGCTCCGTTCCGGACGCTCGACCAACCAGGACCGTCGGAGACTCATCAGATAGATCTTGCGGAGTGCCGGATCACGCTCGTAACGCAACAGTGGGTAATAGGCAATAAAAGCCAATTCGTCGTCGCTGTGGTTCACTTCCACATCCACATCCCTTGTCATTTTCAATCGGATGGCATTGAGTGCATAACCGTGCTTCGTGATCAACTCCTGTGCCTTCTGGTGGAAACGCTTCGCGCCGGTGATGTGATGGGCCGTCTTCAGATAGGAGAGAATCTCCATCGAGTTCAAACCGCGTTCGGCGATCCACTCGGGATCTCGGTTCAGTGATTCGGGAGCCCAGCATCCCCAAGTGGTAATGCGTCCGGACGGATCGCGATAGTACAGGCCGCCCTGGATCAAGTGATCCATAATGCGTCCGACCACGGGACGAATCTGTTTTTTCTGCGACTCAGTTGCCGCCAGATCAAAGTAAACCGAATACGCAAAGAAATGCCCGTCCAACTCGTCACTCGACGTATCTCCCTTCCACCACCACTTCCCATCCCTCGACGGTTGCCAGGGAAACTGTCCTTTCTTGCTGATCTGGATCGGTACGACACTGCGTGCAACAAAACCGGGGCACCCAGTGATTTTTTCAAGGAACATCAACGCTTGCAACGACTTCCAAGCGTTCTCGCGGGCTTGCTTGTCACCGGTCGTCGCAAATCGAAACGACTCGGCCGCCACATACAAGGCCGTCCAAAGCCCATCATTGTCGCTGTCCGGCTGGAACACTTCACCGCTGAAGTCCCCCGGGTGTTTCAAGACGACAGATCCAACCAATCCGAACCGAACGTGTTTTTCTTGCAACTGGCGGTTTATCGTCGCCATTTTATTGGGCAACGTCCTGTTTGTCCGATAGAGATGGGCCGTTCCTTTCGGCGTCTCGACCCACACATCATCCGCAGCGACGACAACCAGTTTCCGCACCGCGTTGTCCGGGATCCATCGCCGGGAATGAAACAGACGCCAGTGTGCCGATCGAGAAAGCCGGCGCATAAGCCCACTCGGCGTGCCGGCCCAGATGGTCCCATCACTCAGACGAACGGCCGTTGAAATATGCAAAAACGGTGGTGTTGGCTTCTCGTTGGCCAACATCAAACGCTCATACGGTTGCAACTCGGTGCCAATCGACTGAAGACCGCCCGGCAACTTCGTCTGCGCTGGCATGTCGACCGTCCACATCGGGTGGGAGTCTTGCGCCGCGCCACAGAGAGCAAGACAGCAGCAAAGTGATAACATCATATTGTTGCAAGCTCCGATTGTATCCCTCTGAAACAGGCGCCCGCAACCCAAGTGGCGGCGCCACGACCCGTATTGTCGAACGGACGCCCACGTCCGTTCATTCGACTTCTCGTGCCGTTCATGGTGCTCTCCGCCTTGAAAGCGTATTGTCGAACGGACGCCCACGTCCGTTCATTCGACGGACCTGGAGGTCCGTCGGACAAGATGCACGCACGGCGCACACATCCTACGAACTAAGACTCTAGCGACGCTTCGTCTCAGACCACTGCGAGCTACCGCTCGAAGCATGTCTTCCAGCTCCCGTTGGTCGCTAAACTTGACTCACATGCCCCATAATTTGCCCTATAAGGGGACTAAGGATCGCCAATCAATAACTGTCGCACTTTTCCGCGTACAGACCCCTATGGGCTCGTCCCATGGGTGAATCAGTCTCGCAGCTAAGGGGATCGCCGCACGAACGCCCCCCAGTAAACGCGACAACAATTGATCTGCCGGTCCTAATGTCTTGGAAGTTCGTAACCCACAGCGACTCACTGGAAGCCTATAATACTCGCCAGCCCGACCGGCTGCAACGAAATTGCCTGGAGACGACGCGTCTGGCTCGGGCGGTCACTCGTTAACGGTTAGCCTGATCTTCTCGACAAGGATGGAATACCCCTTATCCAAGATCGCGTCTATTCAAGGCGGATTGCCCAAACCAACGGCTCGGCCGTTGTTCACGATGGTTAATCCCATGCTCTGAACGATAAGCGGGGCTCTCAACGATCAGCAGGGCCCCATCCAATTCAACACGCATCAACCGTTACGCAGGTGCGTCGCGCGGTCGCTCAGCTCCCTGCCCCGCTCGCGTCAGCGCTGACAATGGCGTACCATGAACGGAAGGCTCAGAGGCCGTTATCCCGCCGGAAGACGAAGAAAGGACGACGATGACAGAGGCTCACCGACTTGTACCCGAGGATCTGCGCTGGTGCTGTAACGCGGCCGATCTTGCGTTTGAAACGACTGACGATCTGGAAGATCTGCAACAGATTCTGGGACAGGCGCGAGCCCTGGACGCGGTGCAGTTCGGCATCAGTATCCGACGCGAAGGGTATAACATGTTCGTTCTCGGCCCGCCCGGCCTCGGCAAACGGACAACAATCAAGCATTTCCTGACTGAAAAAGCTGCTACCGAACCAACACCGTCCGATTGGATCTACGTCAATAACTTCGACCATGCGCACCAGCCATGGGCCATCGAACTACCGGCTGGACGTGGGCGACAGCTACACCAGGAAATGGCCTCGTTGGTTGACGATCTCAAAACATCGATCCCAGCCGCGCTCCAACTGGAAGATCACCAAAGTCGCATCCACGAAATCCAACAGGAAGCTCACAACCGCCATGAACAGGCGTTCAAGAAACTGTCCGAAAAAGCGTCTGAAAAGGGAATCCAACTGGTCCGCACACCTGGCGGCTACGCCATGGCGCCAGTCAAGGATGGTGAAGTGATCGCTCCTGAGGACTTCGAGAAGCTAAGCGAAGACGAGCGCAAGCAGATCGAAGAAGTGGTCGCGCAACTGCAAGAGGAACTGAAGGGACTGATTGAGAAAATCCCACAATGGCGAAAAGAG
>JAJSAJ010000451.1 GCA_024274855.1 Planctomycetota bacterium
TCTGGCAAGTTGTTATGGACCACCAATGTCGACGGCAAGGCACGCGGGCTGGCCGTGGCCGACGGCCGGTTGTTTGTCAGCTGCGACACGGGGACGGTTTATTGCTTTGGACCGAAAGGCGTCCCGACAATCGGAACGGTCGCACAACCTGTCAATGCATCTCCATTTCCAATCGATAAGCTGACTGGGGTCTTCGAAGCGGCAGCTGAGCAGATTGTCCAAGCGACGGACTCCGATCGCGGGTATTGCCTGGTGCTTGGTTGCGGCACCGGCCGACTAGCCTTCGAGCTGGCAAAACGAACGCAGCTGCAAATCTGCTGTGTTGAACCGGATCTGGAGAAGGCCGAATCGGCCCGGCGAGCACTCGACGCGGCTGGATTGTACGGCGACCGCATCATGATCGAGCATTGTAGACTTTCGGAGATCCCATTCGCGGACTATTTTGCCAACCTGATCGTCTCCGAAAGCGCTCTTATCACAGGCCAAATGCCAGGCGACGCGCAAGACGCGTTTCGGATGCTCAAGCCACTCGGAGGCACCATTTGTATCGGCCAACCCACGAAGGCCGTCGGAATGGTCGGGCCGCTGAAGGTGGCCGCCATGCAACAGTGGCTGGCTAAGGCCGGACTCGACGGCGAAACCATCTCGCGGGAGAACGGTGCTTGGATGAACTTCCAACGTGGCCCGCTTCCGGGCGCCGGCAGCTGGACACACCAATATGCGGACCCGGGCAATTCAACGTGCAGCGACGATCAACGCGTCCGAGCCCCGCTCGGCGTGCTGTGGTTTGGCAGGCCCGGTCCGAAACAAATGGCCGATCGACATAGCCGCGCCGCGGCTCCGTTGGCTATCAATGGCCGGCTGTTTGTGATCGGCGAGGGCGTGGCCAATCGAGTCGGACTGGGGCACAATTCCGTGATGGCCTACGATGCCTACAACGGCGTGAAGCTGTGGGAGCGAAAGCTCAATCGGGCGCTACGCATCAGCGTGACCCATGATGCAGGAAATTGGGCGGCCAATAATGACAGCCTGTTCGTCGCCGCGGGTGACCAGTGCTTACAGCTGGATGCGGCCACGGGAAAAACGCGTCAAACATTCAACTTGCCAAAAGCGGCCGAGCGCGGGCCGCACAAGTGGGGCCTTGTCGCGGTGGCCGACGGCATCCTGTTCGGCTCACGTACCGTCCGAGGCCGAACGGCCGATTGCATCTTTGCGATCGACCTGGCCAGCGGAAAGCAACTGTGGGCGCATGAAAGTAAGGGGATCGCACAAGGATCGATCGCTATCGCCCACGGGCGCGTGCACTTTGCCACATCTCATGTGACAAAGCAACAACGTGATCACGCGATTTCACAACAAGTGAAGGAAGTGCACCTGCTGACCGAAACGGAACGGTCTGCCGTGTTGAAGAAGGTCAGCCAGGCCACGGTCTTCAACGTCGTGGCGTTGGACGCACGGACGGGCGACCGGGTGTGGGAAAGTCCCGTCGAAGTTACCGGCGCAGTCGGTGGAGCCTATTGGTGCTCGCTGGGCGCTATCTGCAAAAATGATGTACTCGTCCTGTTCGGCGTGTTTCTAGACGGACATCATTGGACAGATTTCCTGGCGGGACAATTCAATTCCAGACAAGTTGTCGCCTTGTCAGCCAAAGATGGCAAGACAATGTGGCGCAAACCCATCGGCTATCGCGTGCGTCCGATTGTCGTGGGCAACACACTGCATGCGGAACCGTGGGCGTTCGATCTGAAAACGGGCGAACAGCGGATGCGCATCAATCCGGTCACCGGTCGCAAAGAACCCTGGCAATTCGCGAGGCCCGGCCATCACTGTGGAGCCCCTGCGGCATCCCCGCACATGCTGGTCTTCCGATCGTACGACCTGGGCTGGTACGACCTGGACAACGACTTCGGCACGCAACATTTTGGCGGACAGAGGCCAGGGTGCTGGATCAATTTCATCCCAGCCAATGGACTGCTGATGATGCCCGAGGCAAGTTCCGGCTGCATGTGCCCCTTTCCGACCAGTTGCACCATCGTTTTCAGCAACAGTAAGGAAAACCGACAGTGGGCCTACTTCAGCCAGCCCGGTTCGATGACGCCCGTGAAACATCTGGCTTTGAATCTGGGCGCGCCCGGAGACCGTAAAGATTCCAAAGGCTTGCTCTGGCTCGGCTATCCTCGACCACGTGGTCCACTCGTGCTGCAATATAAACTCGGAATCTCGGCGTCTCCTGGCTGGAGCTATTTCAACCACGATCCTGCCCGTCTCGAGATCGCAAACACGGACACGCCCTGGCTGTTTCGCTCGGGCATCCGTGGCTTGCGCCAGTACAAGATACCGGTCGCCGGTCCGGGAGACGGCAAAGCACAATACAGCGTGCGATTGGCGTTTGCCGAATTGGAAAACGATGCTGCCGGTAAGCGTTTCTTCGACATTAAGATCCAGGGGAAGGTCGTTGCGAAAGGCTTCGACGTATTCCAACAGGCAGGTGGCAAGAACCGGGCGGTGGTCAAGGAGTTTTCCGGGATCAACGCAGAACAAGAGCTGACGATTGAGTTGGTGCCTCCCACTGCCAGACCGGCGCCCAGCCAACTGCCGATCCTGCAGGGGATCGAAATTCAGCGGGAAAAGGTCCTTACGATCGGTTTGGCTACCCCATCGTTCCTGCTGAACGATGCTGAACCTCAACAATCGGGCAAAGTGGTAATTATCAACAACAAGGACGAACAATGTACGGGAACCCTTCGCATCGATCCGCCGACCGGTTTTACCGTGACACCGACCACCACGCCGCTGAATGTCGCGAGCGGACAGCGCACAACCGTAACATTGCAAGCAACTGTAGGCGACAATCCCAAGCCGGGGAAGTATTCCATCGTGGTCAGTCTGATTCGGCCCGACGGGACGGTCGAGGCTCAGCCACAGAGTACGCTCGAGTATTTGGGCAACCGCCGGCGCATCGTCTTGAAAGCCATTGAAGATTCCTACGTGATGCAGTCCGCGCCAACAACCAACTACGGGACGAGCAAGGTCCTGACTATTGACGGCGGCGACCGAAAGATGGGGGACAGGTCTCATGGTATCGCCTATCTGAAGTTTCGAATTCAGCTGCACGGCAAACCGGTAACGGCCCGGTTGCGGCTCCATAACGGAGACAATCCGTCAGGTAATTCCGGGCA
>JAJSAJ010000452.1 GCA_024274855.1 Planctomycetota bacterium
CGAACAACGACGCATAAACAACGACAAGAATACCGATTGAAACCGGCAGCACGCGAAGAACCGACAATAGAACAGCGACGAGCAGCACTCCGTAGGTATATGCGGACTTCTTGATCCTTCCCAAGGCTACCGGCCCTCGCCAACCAGGCTTGGCCTTAATAGCAAACGATGAAATCACCAAAAGAACGAGGAAAACGAGTGAAAAGGGCGCTATAGCCGCAACGAATTGTGTCGCTGACAGATCATAGAACCAATAGATGTATAGATTTTGAGGATTCCCGAAAGGCGTCAATGCGGAACCGGCATTAGCGGCCAGCGCTTCCAAAATGACCAAAAGGTCTTTGCGGGCCACGTTCAACGCCAGTGTCAGCGGCACAACGACGATCAAAGCAACATCGTTCGTGATGACCATTGAGAGGAAGAATGTCGCAACCACCAGTTTCTGTGGCAGCAGCGTACCTCGTTCAAACCTTTGGGAAAAGATTGCGATAAGTCCGCTGCACTGAAGCCCCTTGACCGCAACAAAAAGGGCAAACAGGATAAACAACACTTCCATTTCCGCAACGGAATAAGTCGGAAACTGCTTGGCATAAATCGATGTAACGACGAATCCGACACCTGAAACGGCCAGAATCCAATCCCTCAGAACGTGTTTTAGAATTGACCGGCCCTCCACTTCCCGCTACAAGATGGTCGACTCGACCTGACCAGACTGGCGCATAATTGCCTGGCTTTTCGCCTCGGAACTGTTGTTCAAGACCAGCCTTCATCGCCAAGCCACCCCCGTCCGGATTGGACCTTCAAGGTACGTCCCACCTCATCACCGTCCACAGCTGTAAGCCGTGAACAGGTACCCCCCCCAATCAAACATGGGCAGACGGACCACCTAGGCCAGAGCTTGTTTGCAGAACTGGACGCACTTGATCACTTCCTGGACAGCATCCGAATCGCTAGGAACCGTGTATTCCAGTTCGATGTCGGCGGGGAAAGTCAGCTTGTGCCTCTTCATGTACTGGAGCACAAGAGCAAGGGGCGTATCTCCCTGACCGAACGGCATGTTCGGACCATTGTTTACTTTTCGGTCCTTGATATGCAGACTGATAATTCGATCGCGGTGCTTTTCGATCAGCGGTAATGGAGAGTGATTCGTGCCGGCAACATAGTGTCCAATATCGAGATTAATACCGAGATACTTGCCGTGCGAAAGAATATCACCGTCATACGTTTCAGGCTTAAGCTGCGTATGGTTGTGGAATCCAATCATGATTTTGTGATGGTCGGCAATCGGGCCAAGTCGGCGTACAGCCTCTTCGGACAGTTCTCGCGTGATCCCTGTCGCTCCAAGTGCGTGGGCAACCTCGAAGTAGTATTCAATCTGCTGATCGGACATGCCGGCATTCCCGATATCACCAAACTTGACGATATGGATATTGACACCAGCGTCGTTAAACATCTTTCGCAGGGCCACGAACCGATCCATGGTCGCCGAGCGCCGCCACTCGACCAGTGCCTTGTTGCGCCGCGGCTTGCCTTTGGGTGCTCCGGCAAACTGCTCGGCTGGCCCGCCCATGAGTTCGATCGAGCTTATTCCACATTTCGTGACATACTTCAGAATATCTTCAGCCGTGCTCGGCAAGGATCGGTAACTATATGTGATGATACCAATCTGCACACCGTTGAATACCGAGTCCGGTTTGGCAGCCATGGCGGCCAATGCCCGATACCCCATCATCGAAGACGCCGCCAGTGCTGCGGAACCACCGATTAATGTTCTTCTGGACAATATCATGTTCTGATTTTTCATCTCTTTTTCTCTCGCAATCCATGTCTTGTTCTGTTACCTGCATAACCACTGCTTATTTCTTCCACAGATCGTATGATATCGCTGCCCATCGTGAAAATCAAATGCTGACGTCGCAGAACGCCAATCGTGCCTCTTCACACATCTCACTCCGTGCTGATCGCACCGTGTGGTATGATTTCTCCGCAACGACTTGCCTGCTCACTCCCGGCGTCCGCAAAACAAATAACTCCGACAGCAACTGTTTAGCAGGCTGCGGTAGGATTTGTATCTGGCTGCTGTTTTTCCGGTTGATCGCCCCCAACAGCCTTGTGCCGTTGTTGAGCAAGTCTATTGAGCTACGGATTCGCCAATCAATAACTGTCGCACGCTTCCGCGTACAGACCCCCATGGGCTTGCCCCATGGGTGAATCAGTCTCGCAGCTAAGGTGGATCGCCGCATGAACGCCCCCCCGCAATGCCTCCCTCCCCGCCGCCTTTGGCGGCGGGGAGGGAGCGGGAAGGGGGATTTTCACCACATCGCGTTAGCTCACCAAACGTATTCACCCATGGGGGTCCCTCGACAAGCGTTCTCCTCGATTTGGCTAAACGGTTACCTTCAGCAGCTATCTCTCTACCAGTTCCCAAATACGTAAAGGAAAAACGCCATCACCAATATCAAAGCCACAAGAACAAGAGACAGACCCCCGACAATGGAACCGAGTACCGCACCTCGTGAACCGCCGAATAGATGGCCACCTAGCACACCAAGTGTCATTCCGAACAAAGCCACTCCACCAACCAAAGCGGCCGGACCGACAACTGGCGACACGCTCGTTACACCAAGCCGAAACAGTGCGAGTGAAAACGCGAAGGCAAACCAGAATGCCAAGAAACTGCTCAGACGGAATCGTACGGCCATCATTGTCCCACTGTCTCGCCAGCCGAATCCAGCGTTTCGATTACCGTCTTGACCAGCGACGTCAACGTGTCAGAACCATCCTCCGGAAGAATCGCCTTGGGATACGCGTACCAACTCTGAACAATGTAGCGTGTGGGGTGCCCGTCCGCGGCAATGTAAGCGTCAAGCATCTTCAGCGTCCGTTTACAGAATGCC
>JAJSAJ010000453.1 GCA_024274855.1 Planctomycetota bacterium
AAGGCGACAGCCCAAATGCTGTTCCAACCAAACCCTCTGATCGACGCGTCAGGACGGTAGCCCGTTTCCTTGAACCCATCGGTATTCTCATAGTCTATATACCGGAGATCCAAAGCAAAGTCCAAACGCTGAAATCCGGTATAGGCCGTTCCGAGGGACAGGATGGCCGGGTAGTCCATTCCGAAGTGGATCGGTGCGGGCTCACCCTGCGAGTTTTCGGAATTGATGTTGTATGCATTCATCCACTGCGTACTCTTGTACGATGCCCCAAAATTCCAGCCTGATTCCAGGTTTTCGTAATAGACGCCAACCTGGAAACCAAGTCCCCATTCCGAATCACGCTGGGAACCATTTCTGTACGTGCCGTTGACTGGATCCGGAGTTGCAGCGGGGAACGGCGAAACGGCCAATGCGGACCAGTTGATCAACGGCGCGAAGCCGACCGACCAACGATCACTGACACGGCAGGCAATTGCAAAGTTCATCTGCATCATTTGGTAGGACGAGTAGATTCCGCCAAAACCGATGTGGTCATCGCCACGAATAAGACCGTGTTGCGGCGACAGAATCGGATTCGTCGGATCCGCTGGATAGTCCACACCGAACCCGGCAATACCGAACCCGCCAATTCCGTATGACCATGGCGAGTTGGGATTCGAGAATACAAATCCGAATGCAGGAATGGGATCGATATCGGAGTCGCTGGCCTTCGACCCAGCCGTCGCTTTGGAAGGAATACCTGGACCGAAAATATTCGCGTCGGCAGTTGAGGAAAGGTCACTATTCGGCGCCATCGCCGCAAACGAAAATCCAATTTCCGAACAGGGCATTGCGGTGATACTCGCCGGGTTCCAGTGCAACGCACCGATTGCATCTAACGGCAGAGCCGTTCCGGCTCCACCCATCGACTGATTAACCGGTCCAATCGCATCCAGCACATGTCCCATTTGAGCGTTCGCTGTCAAACCGTTTGACAACACCATTAAGCCGCCCACAACCATCGCGGCAAGCCAGCGAGATGACCGCCGAATACAGAAAGCCATGAGTAATCTCCCTCCGTAGAATGTGCCTGTAGCCTTATGAAACTATCGGCAAGGACCGAGCAAGGAATTGGACTGTTTTTCGAGAACCACACTTCGCAACACATGATTCAGCAAGCAGTTAACACAAATCGCAAGAATGTGTGACGATACTACCCGACCGGCGAAGAAGGGGCGAGGTTGTGGGTTATTCCGGTGTTCCCGATAGGGTAACATGCGCGTCGCGCATTACAGCCCGCACAGGTTTCCACGCATCGCGCGCTTCATGGACCATGTTTTGCGTCCCGTGAGTGTTACATTCGACACGATCGATCGGGGGATTGAAGAGTGGTTCCGGAAGCAGCGGAGGATCCTTTGTCCCGACTTCGGTTACCGAGCTATGTTTTTCAGTACGCTTTTTTGCATGAAGCGGTCGCCACCCGAATCCAACGCCTCAAGTTTATGAGCCGACTGGCGTCAGCCGTGTCAGTGGATGGTGCGGATATGTCCCTCGTGCAAATACAGAATGTCGACTAAGCGACGAGCTGTCCTGCCCGCCGCGAGTGTCAAAAAGAACCTGGCAAGCCGGTCTCATGACATGCTCAAGGCTGAATTCTGCTTCAACAGACGCACATTCCGCATGACATCGATTTGGCCTGCCTCGTGTTAAGCTTGATCGAATTAGCATTTCCAACACACATTCCCCGGGGCGATCATGAAACGAAAAAACAAACGCAAGAAGCAGTTTATCGATAGGCCGGTTCAAGGTGCGGTATTGCGCCGCATTTTGCTCCATGCATGGGTGTTTCTCGTAGTCGGAGCGGGATTCACCTTACTTGTCCAGTTTCTGGCAAATCCATTCCAAGACTTGCGAACCCTCCAAGCCGCGTTCTGGCGAAGTGTGGGGCCATTCATTGTCGTTATGCTTGCGTTAACGCCCATGTTTATCTGGGATACGTTAAAGCTGACGAATCGCATTGTCGGTCCAATGTGGCGAGTTCGCGCAACGCTTCGGAAAATGAATGCCGGTGACGAACCGATCGCCCCTATTCATTTTCGTGAGGGAGACTTCTGGGGGGACATGGCCGACGAGCTTAATGTCTTGATTTCTCGACTGCAGGAGATTCCCGACGACAGTCATCCCACGGCGAGTATCAACCACCACCGTGATCTGGAAGAGGCCATTTCCTAGACACGGACGAACTGATTTTTTTCGAGAACCACACGACATGAAAACCAGACATGCCAGGGACAGAAAACGGCGACGAGAGCGACACGGTGTCGCGGCAGTCGAATTCGCGGTCTGCCTGCCGCTGCTGTTGCTGTTGACGTCGATGACAATCGAAGCCTGCAACCTGATTCAGCTGAAGCACTCGCTCTCCGTTGCCGCCTACGAAGGGGCGCGCACGGCCGTCTTGAAAGGTGCCGACACATCGGACGTTCGGGTTGCGGTTAAACAAGTCCTGAAAGATCGCCAAATCAGTGGCAGTAAAATAACGCTTACCCCTGCATCGATCCGAAGCACTCCGCTCGGGCAATACATTGCCGTAACTGTCTCGGCACGGAGTACACGCAGCGCGGTCCTGCAGCGATTATTTGACACGGAACTGGATGCAACCGTTTCAATGATGAAGGAATATGATTAGCCTTTAAGGAAAATATACATGACGTTCACATCACGCATCGCCCGAAAATCGTCCTGCAAACGTCGAGGAGCTGCCGCAGTCGAATTCGCAATCGTGGCATCGGTCTTTTTCGTATCGATTCTGGCCATATTCGAATTTGGTCGCTTCGTGATGTTACGCAACACGGCCGGAAACGCAGCGTACGAGGCTGCACGCGTCGCCATGTCTTACGGTGCTCGAGTCCAGGATGCCGAGGAAGCGGCCGATTTCTTGATGAAGACGATCGGAGCCCGAGATGTAACAACGATCATCGCCGACGACAATGGCAACCGACTGGCAACGATCCCGGACACGACAAAGGCTGTGAACGTCACCGTCGATGTGCCGTTCACCAAGAACGCGTTCATCCCACCGCTTTTTGCTCGCGGCGCCGTGATTCGCGCTACCTGTCGTTTGAGCAGCGAAGGGTCTCGCATCACCAGAATGGCCGCGATACCCGCAAGCTAGACACCGCCCGGCTTTGGAGACCACCATGAGCCACTTGACTCAACATGTTTCTCGCATCATACACCGGCGCTCGCAGCAGCGCCGCGGCGCCATCGCAATGCTGATGGCCGTGTTTCTGCCAGTGCTGTTGGTGATCATTGCAATGGCCGTGAACATTGCGTACATGCACTTGGCTCGGGCCGAATTGCGCATCGCAACCGACTCGGCTGCACGAGCGGCCGGGCGCACTCTGAGCTTGACACAATCGACAGCCAAAGCACGGGCTGCGGCGATCGCCGCCGCTGCAAAAAACAGCGTCGCCGGCCAACCACTCCGATTAACGTCGCGGGACGTCGAGTTTGGTATGAACAGCCGGCCAAGCCCGACCTCGCCATGGCTTTTCACTGCCAACGGGGGTATCGGAACCGTCAACGCTGTACAGATTACGGGCCGCAAGACAAACGGCTCACCGTCCAACCCTGTCTCCCTCTTCTTCACGGGCGTAACATCGCGCACTTTCTTCGAACCGGTCCGATCATCAGTTGCGATGCAAATCGATCGAGATATTATTCTGGTCGTTGATCGATCGGGATCAATGACATCCGCCATGGACCGTCGGACCCGCGCGGTAGTGAAATGGCACCGGGTCCGAACTCGGCAACGAACTCGACGTCGCACGGCCGAGTGTATCAGCGGCACGAAATGGAACGCGTTGGCCGACGCGGTTGATGCGTTCTTGCTGGCACTGCAACAGACGGTCCCGGACGAGCAAGTCGGTCTCGCCTCATTCGACCACACGGCAAGTCGCGATGTCGAGATGACATTTGACTACACGAAAATCCACGACGCCATGGTCGCACATACCAACAATCTATCGGCCGGTGGAACGAATATCCCCCGAGGTCTTGGTAAAGGAATTGACCAGGTATTAAACGAGTTCAACGCACGTCCCTACGCAATGAAAACGATCATTGTGATGACGGACGGAGTGGGCGGCAATCCGGTAAACGCGGCCAAAGAGGCGTTCGACGAGCACCACATCATGATGCACTCGATCACATTCGGGCGACGCGCGAATACGAGACTGATGAAGCGGATGGCGGAAGTCACCGGTGGAAAACACTGGCACGCCAACGACATGACGGACCTGGTCGAGGCTTACGTCGAGATCGCCAAGGATATCCCAACCGTCTTGACACACTAGCTCACTTAATTGGCCTTGACGTTGAAGCAATACAAATTCGTATCGTATCGCAGGTAAAGACGCCCACCGATAACGACCGGATGCGCCCAGCTTGGCCCATCCCCCTTCACGTCGACAGTGCCACGAATCTCCAAACCATCGGGAGAGCAAGTCGCGAGAGCCGCCTTACCGCTCTTTTCAGAGAAAAGGTAGAGCATCCCATCGGCGAAGCAGAGTGAGCCCTTGCCGACCCCACGTTCGCGCCACTTCAAATCGCCCGTCTTCACGTCCAGACAGGACCATCCCGCATTGTGGTTTCCGTAAATGTGACCTTCATGAATGATATAGCCTCCGTGATGGCAAACCATATTGCGAGTGGTCCACGCCTGTTCAGCCGTGATGTTACGTCCCTGTCCGTTCAGTTTCAGGCAAATACCACCTTTGCCATACCCATTGGCCCAAAACAGATAACCATCAGAAAAAACGGGGGTCGGACAATTGGCCGTATTATTGGCACTAAACGGATTCGTCCACAAGACCCGGCCACTATCGGCGGCGACACAGACAAGCCCCTTCTTCGTGCCGGTGGCAATCAATGAAACACTCTCGTAGGTGAAGGGGTAACACGATCCATACTGAGCGCCGGCCGTGTAGCCTTGAGTTGTCCAGACGGGCCGCCCCGTTCGTTTGTCGAGTGCAACGATACAGCGTGCGCCACCGGGCGTGACAATCGCCAGATTCTCGTGAATCAAAACCGACTCGGCAAATCCCCAACCGGGTGTCTCTCCACCAAATTCCTTCATGTGATGAATCCACGTGTTCTTGCCTGTCCTCGCATCGTAGCAACCAATCCGCCCGTTTCCCGATGTGACGTAAAGCTTCCCTTCATCCAACGTCGGAGTCGCTCGCGAGCCGGGATAGCTCTTCGTAAAACCGGCATCATGAGGAACACTCCATTTTATTTTTCCATTCATATCGAGAGCAATGATCATCAATTGTGCTCCGACCTCACCCATCGTATAGATCGTACCGCCAGCGACTGCTACCGAGGAATACCCCTTTCCGACGCGGGAGGTCTTCCAAACCAGCGGGGGGCCTCCTTCAGGCCATCGTTTCAGCAGGCCGGTATCGGGTGACTTCCCATTTCGCTCAGGACCGAGCCATTGGGGCCACGTCGGAGCACTGTTGTCATCGGAGACCGAATGGGAAGGGCTTTTGCGCGGCGAAGGCCGCGTGAGTTTTGCACGGCGAACTGCTAAATACTGGCGTACGTAACGCTGGTCGTTTGCGCTCAGTCTTCGCATTGGGACGGTGATTTCGCTGCCATCTCGCTTCCTCAAGTGGACCTTGCCATCGGCATACTTGGTCAAGACGGCCGACGTCGAAAACTTGCCCGTCGAATCGGCCCATGTCCGAAATGGCTCCGCGCCGTTCGGACGGTCGGCGCCCTCCTGGCCCAGCGCATTGCCACAAGCGATAGTCAGCCAGGCTACACAGCCAAACAGCAAGGTGACACGAAACCCAAGTCGCATAGCGAAACCCCTTTGTCGTCGAAACACGGCGGAAAACACTCCGCACCAATCGTATGATAACAGCCGCGTTCGCTCAACCGTTTTCGGCTCCGTGCAATAGAAAACCTCTGGAACGCTGGAAGCAGGCGGCTAGTCAACTTTTCGTCACACAGTTGTAGTAATTGGGCCAAGGCTTCGAGTCGAAAGTCGGCGATCAGTTGCCGCGTGGCCGTGGCGGAAGTGAATCCATCGCGACATTGCCACCCGACAGGATGATTCCAATGCGTTTTCCCTGAATCGCTGTGAGATTCTCCGCCAATGCGGCCAGTGGTACAGCACCGGATGGCTCAACAACCAACTCGGCCTCTTCGTGCAGTCGATAGACTGCGTCAACAATGGCCGGCTCGTTGACCAACAGAATATTGTCGACCAAACGGCAAATAATCGGAAATGTGCGTTGGCCCAAACTGGTCAACAGGCCATCAGCAATGGTCTTGGGGCTGATCGAAGGAATAAGCTTTCCGGCTTGCCAACTTCGGAAAGCATCGTCAGCTCCTTTCGGCTCAGCTCCCCACACCTGGATACTCGGTCGGATCGCATTGGCGGCGATCGCCGTACCGGAAATCAGTCCCCCCCCGCCAATCGGTGCAATAATAACGTCGAGCTCCGAGCACTCGGCCAGCAGTTCCACGGCAGCCGTCGCCTGACCCGCTATGATTCGATCATCATCGTACGGATGAATCAACGTGGCTCCGGTCGCCTTCAATATCGCATTAGCCGTCGATTCACGGGCCGCAAGCGTCGGCTCGCAAAACGTGATTCGGCCGCCGTATTTGCGAACTTTGTCGACCTTCTGTTGCCTCGCATTGCTTGGCATCACGATCCACGAGGGGATATCACGGCGTTGTGCGGCACGCGCTAGCGCAGCCGCATGGTTACCCGACGAGTGCGTCACGACACCTCGACCAGCCAACTCGTCCGAAAGTGAGAAGACCGCATTGCAGGCGCCTCGCGACTTGAACGCACCGGCTCGCTGCAAGTTCTCACACTTGAAAAAGAGGGTGGCGCCAAGCCACCGATCGATCGCACGACACCGCACGACCGGCGTTCGGGAAATGTGCGGTACAATACGGCAATGGGCAGTTTGGATGTCCATCATATCGATCATTGGACTACCCTCGAGCAACCGTCGTGCAAGCCGCCACGTCTCTTCTGGCACGTCTCTTCTGGTCGGATTCCGGTGCGTCAACCGCTCGCCATCCGCCGGCTAGTCGCCCTCACGCCAATTACGGCCGGCTTGGCACGTCCGACCAACTTCATCGTGCGTTGCTTGCTGGATGTTCAACGCAGACCGACCCGGCCACGATGGTGGCCGGGTCGGTGAAAAAGCGACGTTGTGCATTGATGGCTTGAGCCGAACGGATCAGCTAGGCCTTTTCGGCAAGTAGCTTCTCCAACATGTCTTCGATCTCCTTGGCGTTGGATTCGCCCGCACCAACCTTGATCAAGCGGATCTTCCCATGACGATCGATCACGACAACGTGGGGGATGCCGGTTACGCCGTAAAACTCGGACAAATCCCGACTCTTGTTGACGGCAAAACGATGCTTTAGCTTGTGGTGTGCGGCAAATTTCTTGAGCATCTCTTGCTCGTCCGCCGGGGTCACTTTGTCGTCCGACGGCTTGGCTGTTTCGCCTTTGTCATCCCAAATGAAATTGTAATAACCGGTCAGGCCGACGATCACAAGTCCCTTGTCGGCGTATTTCTCATTCCACTCGATCAAGTGGGGAAATGTCGACACACAGGGGCCACACCAGACCGCCCAGAAATCGAGCAGGACGACCTTGCCCTTCAGGTCCTCCGCCGTAAGTGGTTCGCCGTTGACCCAAGCATCCGCGGTCAACGCCGTGGCATCTTTACCGATCAGCTCCTTGAGTTTCTTGGCAGCCGCAATCGTCCGTTCGAATCGTCCCAGTTGTGACGCAGCCTTATCGATTGCCTGCGTCACATCCTTGTCACCTTCAGCCTTCTTGAGCAACGCATCCAGAAAAGCCTTCGCTTCATTGATCGTTTTCTCGGCTTTCTCCGGTTCGCTGCGTGCCAGCGGCCCTACCTGTTGCCCAATCTTCATCCCGTACATTCCCACCGTTTCCGCGTCAAGTTTCTCGTTCAGCTTCTTGACGATGTCGTCGATCGATATGCGTTGCAACTCGATTTGCTTGCGATAGCGCGTAATCGCTACTTTGGCATACATCACCAAACGTTTTGCATCGGGCTTGTCCGGCTTCAGTTGGTCGATTGTCGCCGTCAATTCGTCCATGATCTTCAGCCCCTTGTCCGGATCTTTAGCAGCCAGCCGAAAAGCGGACTGTAGCCCCGATCCCACGTACTTGTTGATCAGATCCGTGTTGTTTGGATCCTTTTTTACCTGGTCGGCGAGACTCGCGCCGGCCGGCTGTCCCCACGCTGGGACAACCAGGCCTAAAGTGAGTCCCAACGCGGCCATTGTGCGAAACATCATACTCGGCTCCTGTGTGCAAAAATGGGAGAATTGGAGCACTTTATTAGAGCGGATGGAGCACGCTCTGCAAACCCACCCACCCCCCTGTTGTTAAACTTCGCAAAGTCGTGCTTTGGACAATTACCCGTCAAGCCTCAGGCAAAACCACAAGAGAGGTTCGTCAGGGTCTATCGGGGGCAGAATCGGGGTAGTCGTTCACGGGGTTTTCGTCTGCCATCACATTAGCACCGGAGTTTTCCCCGACTTCCCACACGCCCGATTTATCATTAGTCATTTGACATTACTCATTTATCATCGAGAGAGGCTGCGCAGCGGGGTCATGCTCTTTCCAATGACAAATGACAAATGACAAAT
>JAJSAJ010000454.1 GCA_024274855.1 Planctomycetota bacterium
CGATGCAAGCTTTACTCGTTCATGTTTCGTCCGGCCGTCCGAGAGTGATCAAATGGAACAGGGGAGATTCTTCCCGGCAATGTCGGGGAAGTGGGTGACATAGCCGCTTCGCCAATTGTTTGCCGGGGTCAACGCAAGAACGTCCTCGAAACAGTATCGTTATCTTTCTTGGGGAAAGTCAAACCATGATTTCACGCAGTCGATTTGTCGCCCTGCTGCTCGTTTTCGCAACCACGTTTGCGATGTCGACTATCCGCCCTTGTCTGGCCCGTGACACCAAGCGTCCCAACATCATCATGTTGCTGGCCGATGACCAGCGGTGGGATACGCTCGGCTGCATGGGCAACAAGATCATCCAAACGCCGAACATCGACCGCTTGGCGTCGCAGGGAGTCGTGTTCGACAACGCGTTTGTGACCACGTCGATCTGCATGACCAACCGCGCCTGCATTTTCATGGGACAGTACGGCTCGCGCCACGGCGTGATTGACTTTCGCACGAGCTTCACGCCGGAGCAATTGCGCGATACGTATCCGGGCAAGTTGAAGCAAGCGGGCTACTACCTCGGTTTCATCGGAAAATGGGGCGTTGGCAAACCACCAACGACACTGTTCGATTACAACAAGGGGTGGCCCGGCCAGAATCGTTACTTTCCGGACAAAGACTTGTCGGTTCACTTGACGACTCGAATGGGCGATCAGGCGATGGAATTCCTCGACGGCGTGCCGAGCGACCGCCCGTTCTGTCTCTCGTTCAGCTTCAAGGCGCCGCATGTACAAGACGGGGATCCGGAGAAGGCCAGGGTGTTCACGCCCGAGATACGGGCGCTCTACAAGGAGTTTCCCAACGGGTTTCTTTACGATCCGCGACTGGAATCGCTCTATCGCGGCGTCGTGTTTCCCGACCCGGCACTATCTGATCCGGCGTTCTTCGCCGGGTTGCCCGAGTTCTTTCGACCGACCGAAACCCGCATACGTTGGCGATGGCGTTTTCGTACGCCGGAGATGTATCAGCAAACGAAGAAGGCCTACTACCGCTTGATCACGGGCGTGGACACCACCGTGGGGCGGATCGTGGAGAAGCTGGAGGCCAAAGGTTTGCTGGACAATACGATTATCATTTTTCACGGCGACAACGGGTTCTATCTGGGCGAGCGAGGTTTCGCGAGCAAGTTCTATGCCCACGAAGTGTCGCTCCGCGTTCCGCTGGTGATTTACGATCCGCGTCTGCCCGAATCGCAGAAAGGCACGCGTCGGAAACAGTTTGCCCTGAGCATTGATCTTGCTCCGACGATGCTTGAAATGGCGGGAATCGATCGCCCCGCGCGCATGCAAGGTGAGAGCCTGGTGCCGATTCTCCGCGGGGAAACGCCTCCATGGCGCGACGAGTTCTTCTACGAACACCTGTTTGACCTCGGCACGCGGATTCCCAAGAGCCGGGCGGTACGCGGCACCCGGTACAAGTATATTCGCTATCTGGTCGACGATCCTCGCAATGAGGAACTCTACGACTTCCAAAAGGACCCCGACGAAGCCGTGAATCTGGTCGGCGACCCCCGCTACGCGGACCTCTTGAAAAAGATGCGGGCGAAGTTGGACGACTGGGCGGAGCGTGTCAAATAGCAACTTGTCTCATGGGGAAGTGACCGAGTTGCCCCGAGCGTCGACCGGTTGCTCGATTCTCAGCTTGTTCCCCACGACGCGGGCGAGATCGTCCAGGTCATACGTCAACAAGGCGCCGTGAACGAGATTGATCTGTCGGTTGTCCGTGCGTTAGCTGCTCATGGGGATGTATCCATTTCTTCGGCAGCCCTTTGGTGTTTGGATGGTCGGCGTTCAGCACCGTCACCTGGAAGTCATGCTCTGGGCCGTGGCCGGGGCCCCGGCCACGGCCCTTGGGAATAATGACCACCTTCTCATCTGGACTGACGATCAGACTTGGGCCAAAGTCCCGACCTCGCCAGCCCAAC
>JAJSAJ010000455.1 GCA_024274855.1 Planctomycetota bacterium
GGCAACCGCCATTGTCCGCAGTGCCGCGAGCATCATCGGCGCCAATGGGCCGAGCGCTTGGAACGGCCTCGGCATTGCGCGGTCTGCAAGTCGGCGATGGAGCATCTTGGCGGGACAAGTCGGCCGAGCGTGTCGATGGTCATGGACATGGTCTGGTCGGACATGCAGCGGGCGTTGGACGTGCGGCCGGAATCGTGCACGGTGCGCACGTATCAGGATCTGATCTTTGAGGAAGTTCGGGAGACGGGGGACCGGCAGTTTGCGGAAACTTCGCGACAGGAGGCCGGGGCGAAGCAAGACCCGAATCTGCGACACGGTGGCCGAAGTCCGCCGCCGATCGGGAATCGGCAGATGGGTCTGGATTAGGTGCCATTGTGACACGACTCAGACACCTCGGCCACGGAAGAACCAGGAAGGCAGCAGCAGCATGGACCGGCCGGTTTTCGAATCGATATCCAGCCCACTGGGCTGGCGGTTCGTACGTGCGGAGGGGGAAAGGACTGACATGACGGGCTTCTGTCACCGATTGTGTGCTGGCCAACGCGCCGAACGGTGTCGCGCTTGCCTGAACGCCGCTCCCCCTCGCTCTAGCGCGCTTCGGGGGAGAAGACCCGCGCGTTCCTTTTCCCCTTTAGTATAGAGTCACTGGCGATTCTGCCGTCACTCCCTCGCCGCTTGCGCCACGCGCCTTCCTCACCGTGATGGCCTAACTGCTTTCCTACTCTTCTCCTTTGGAACATGTACTTGCAACCAAACGACAAACGAAGCACACGATCAATCCGACTACGGTACCAGATGCGATGCTGGCCGCACAGTGTTGATACAGACTCCGTTCTAGCATCACTCTTGAAACATAGCCAGCAACCAATTGAACGGCCAAGACGAAGAGAAATGATACGGCACAATAATCCAGCAGCAAAAGCGCTGGACAACACCAACCAACTCCCTGGAATCGATCGGGTATCACTGTAAGCAAAATAGAATGACAGCATGAATGCCAAGACTAGCACCGCAACAATGCATGCAAAACGTAAGATGTGGTAAAGCTGTATGGACAAGCAACCATCTCCAAGGGCATCAAAAAGAAAAGAAAATATGGTCATCGCCTCCCAGATTACCGTTGTCAGCATACAGAGCTACCTGACCGCACAAAGACAGCTTGAAATAGTAGTGGATATTCGTTGCTCCGCCGTATGCACTTGCAGATATCATGCACACGCGCGTTCCTCGAACGCAGGGGTTCGTGCTAATGTTGGGCAGATTCTGACAACAAGCATTTGCCCACCGGCCACA
This sequence comes from Planctomycetota bacterium, assembly GCA_024274855.1. Taxonomy (GTDB): domain Bacteria; phylum Planctomycetota; class Planctomycetia; order Pirellulales; family Pirellulaceae; genus JAJSAJ01. The sequence goes on from JAJSAJ010000455.1 coordinate 1,294, forward strand.
CGTGTTCCATCCTATCGGTCCGAGCCCAGGGATATGCATAATCCAAGTGTTACGCACTCCGTTCACGAAATCAGCGACTGCCCGTTTGCACGCATCCGGCGTGCAGCATTCACATCCGCGTTTGGCATAATCGAGGTTATCGCACACGGAGAATGCGGAAAGCTCGTCAGGAAGCAAAGTGCCAATCTGCTTGCGGACCGGTCGCTCTCCGTACGTGGCATTAAGATCGATCATTCCATGACCGGCAGATGGACACTGAAATGCATCTGGGTCCGCCACAACAGTTGGACCCAAATATACGACCCACGACGCGTAGCCATCCACAAGGTGTATGTCCTTGACAAGGCACGTCACTTCTCCGGGCACCTGCCCCGTCGGGTCCACACGAACGGCAGGACTATTCAGTGTGTAACAATAGAGATGTGCGGCACCGCCCGCATACCCGATCGGATCCCTTGACAGAAACCGTCCTAGCTGGGCGCTCAGCATCCGGTGCCTATAGTACCATCTAGTGCGGTTTCCAGGCTGCATTCGCGTCAGCGCTACGTATATCGTGGTTTTGGCTCGCGGACAGGCATCCGGTGCCGCCAC
>JAJSAJ010000456.1 GCA_024274855.1 Planctomycetota bacterium
AAGGTAACCGTTCACGGAATGTAGGCCGCCGGTTCGCTTCCAAGGGGTCAGACCCATTTTCGGCGACAAAATGCGTTTGCGTAAATGAACGCTTTCTCCGCCGAAAATTGCGTCAGACCCCAGCGGCGTGAACGGCTACCCGGGCGGTTGAAGTTCACGCCGGACCACCAGCGCGTTTGCGAGCCGGGTGGGTTCGCACTCCAATCGGCCTGTTTTCCAAGGAGTGCCTCGGGATGGTCGGACTTCCACTTCGGCCACAGGGGCCGTGTAAACGCATCATGAATGTCATTCATTCGGAGCGTCCAAAACGCCTCGATGTTATTCTTGTGCGCAAAGCGAAGGGCGATTTTCAGCGGATCGGTCCCTTGGCCAATCAACGTTTGCATGTTGTTGTGTTTGAACGGACCGGCTTTCGAAAGGAACGTCTCGCCGATACGTGTGTTGTGCGAAAAATAGTTAAACGATTGTGTCGTGCAATAAAAGAGCGTATCAACTTGCGTATTCAGCATGTGCTTCAGACGGACTCCGACAAACCCCTGGGGTGTCTTTGCGTCGGCGTGCCAAACGTCGTCGCCGTCGTCGTTGAAGATGATGCGTCGGCGACGGTGAGCCAGTGCTGTACGGTCCCGCATTTTTTCGGAAGCAATGCAACGTGTTGCTGCGAGAGCGGCGGAACCTGCGACACCCATGCCCAAGAATCTGCGTCGTGTCGTCCCATACCCCTGATGGTCTTTACCCCGCAGATGAAAATCCTCCATGTCATGGTACCACGGCCAAGTCGGTTTATGCCGGTACGTCAGAGCGGGTTCCACGCGCACCTTGACGGCAATGCCCCGGTTACGCCCGATATGGTTTTCGGGATACGTTGACCAGAGTCCCTCACGCTGCCAGGCGATCCGGTCCATATCGAGGGGCGTGAAAAACGTTATGCCAACTTCGTCATATGCGGGTTTTCCCGATGGCGGTCGCGTGATGGTATAGACCCCTTTCATTCGGCCACTACCGTCAACCAACAGGGTATAGTCAAAGTCGATTTCTCCATACGCACCGCTAACCGCAATCCGTGCACACGGCACCGATCCCGCCGATTGCTGCAAGTCAGCCGTACTTCGACAAGTAGTCTCCTTTACTCGGCCAGGCAGATGCGCCATGTCCGCACACGCGTTCAATCGTTCATGGGAAGTGCCTGCTCAATCCTGGTTCGCCAATCGGAAGGGAGCTTGCGTTGCAGCGACACCGACCCGTTACAGCCCTGACGATTCAGCGGACGACCTTTTCGAGGCGTTCCGATGACGTCGGCCTCGATGAAGTAACGAACTGCAGGGTTGTAATTGTCGAGGGTAACCGTGTACTGATTCGCCACATTGCGAACAGCGGCACTGCCTGTGTGTTTGTCCACGCTCAGATCGGTCAACTTGTCCGGCTCATTCGCCGGCGCTCCGGCCAGTGCCACGCGGGCAATGCGCAATCCGTTCCAGCCGCTCGTGTATTTGAACCGGACGAAATACGTGCCCGGTGAACGGATCTGTCGTGTTACGTCGAATCGTTTCGTGATTTTCGCGCCGTGGTCGAAATCTTCGGTGACCCACTTGCCGACTTCGTGTTGCAAGCATGAACCGATCACATTGCGTATTCCGGAGCTTTCGAGTGACTGGGCAATATCGCTTGCCGTCTTGAGCGTCACATCGATTGTGTCTTGTAATCGCGATCCACCGATTCCGACTTCGGGATCCTTGCGGCAACATCGCTCCCATTGCTGCAACGCTTCGGCAGTGTCCATGGCGGCGATAGTCAACTGGCCCAACACTTTCTGGAGCACGATCCGCTGAGCGTATGTTGGTTTCTTGGTCGCGTGAACTTGCTTGGCAATCACATAGATGGCCTTTGCCATTCGGACGTAGCCTTGAATTACTTTGGTTTCGTTCAGCATCAGTGGATTGTCAAGCTGTTCGGCGATTACCACCGCTTTGTCACAGATGGCCAGATCTCGATCGAAATGCTGTTGCGTGGGAAAGTATCGGAACATTCCCTTTTCACCCAACTTCGGTGCGCGGCGGCCCGCAACGAGGCTGGCGGCACGGCCAAAGAAATTGTGCGCTGGAATACGGGAACCGTATACGTCCCACCCAACAGGACCTAGCATGACAGCCCAATCCGCGGCCGCTTCGGGATTCTTACAGCCTGTCACGGACGCGCCGCTGGAGCTGTCCAACCGGGATTGGGGCCGCTTGCCATCGTGGTTGTGTGACACGTTATCAGCCCTCTTTCGAGTCCAGTACGCAACTGCGAACTGCCGCGTGTCTCGGCCGTGTACGTTCCAAGACCATTCGGCCGCGGCCGTCACGTTGAACTCGTATAACCGATTGTTCGGAGTCGCATATCCACAAAGGCACTTGAGTTTCTTGTCGACAAATTCGGACATGCGATATTTTATGAATTGTGGACAACTCCAGGGACAGACGATGCGCCAGGAGGCGGTGAGTTGTGGGTAGCAGCCCAACCAACGTCCTGAAGCCGCATAACGTTCGAGCAAAGGATAGATCATGGGATCGCGCGACGAATCGTACGTTCGGCTCCCATCGTAGTACGTCACCTCAACCTCCGGAGGGATTTCGGCAAGTACGTTGGCATTTGTCTTGTAGCTTCCCTGAGTGAGGAGAATCCGCAACTGGAGATTCGGATGTTCTTTCCGAGCAATCCGCCACGCGTTGATCAGACACCGCGCTTCCAACGCGTGTTGTCCCACGCCCGCGACGCGACACATCGAGCAATCGCAGAATTGGTTTTGCAGTTCGCTCAGCCAGGCACAAATCGTGTCCACTCCCGGTTGACTTGCCAGCGATTTCATCCAATCCGCCAGCACATTGGTCAGTTTCGGTTGGGAACAGCATGGTGCGACAAGATCCTTATGCGTCGCATGGACCGCGTGATCGCCCTTGCCTTCAAGTTCCGGAAACAGCTTGTAGAGCCCCGTCTTGGCCAGGCCGTTCAAATGCGTGATGACCGGTACGAAACTCAATGCATGGCTGCGCCCGAGATCGATCAGTTGCTGGTCGGCCTTCGCTTGTCCACGCCCCTCGTGGGTCACCGTCAGGGTGACGTGGGACTCGATCAGGTTCATCTTATAGTGCGACATCCACACAATGTCTTGATTCGCGCTGCCGCCCCAAAGCCCTCGCTCGGCCAAGTCGGGCCAGTCCACGATCGTGGCCAATGGAATGACAACTCGACCGTCATGGAAACAGCTTTCCAGCAGCTGGCACAACGTTTGTGCCGCGTAGTAGACACCGCGTTCATTCAATGCGGTAAGCACCAGCCGGTTCGCTCCCAGCGGTCGAATAAGATACGCTTGTTCCGCATTCGGCAGGCTCGCAAGTTTCCGGGCACCCATGATCGACGAGCTACCGAGTTTTCCGGACGCGTCACAGACGCCCAGGATGATCTCAAATCCGCCCGAACGGCAATCGGCACCTGCCTTCTGTTTGAACAGAGAGCGAATCTGCTCCGCCGCGGTCTTGACCGCCGGACTTGAGTCACCCAGCGACGTCAGCTTGACGTCCGACGCGGACAGCTCCACTTTCTGTTGAATCGCAATCTGTTTCGGCAGTGGAATCAGCCAACGCACCCAGGCCGCTTGCTCCGCCTGTTCGACTACAGTCGCGGCCAATCCTGGTAATGGAAGCAGACTTATGATCAGCGCAATTGCCAACGGATGAATGTACGAACATCTCATGAGAAACGCTTTCCCTACTGGATCGTGGTCAAAGGTCACAACACGAACGAGACACAGCATATACGTCTGCCTTGCAAACAAGACATGTCCGACGGACGCCCACGTCCGTCGCGTGTGGTATTCTACTGCCGCGGGCCGGCGGTTCGTAGGCCACATGCATTGTAGCCTTGTAGGGTGTGACCAGCTCGCGGCATCGACGTTGGCAATTGGCAACCACGGTATTGCGAGCGCCGGCACACCACAATCCGTCTACAACGCGGGGTGGAGCGTTTCGCCCGGCGCAGGCAAGGTGTAGGGTGTGACCAGCTCGCCGTCGAGAGTTTTCCATCATCCGCAACGTTCACGGCGAGCGCCGGCACACCAGGAGGTGCGTGGCGAGTGAGAATTCGTTTTGCCTGTCGCTACTCGCCCCATGCGGGATCATCCCCCCCGTGTGCCAGTGAATTGCATTTCCGGTGACAGGGAGGTGTCTCCCGTGATCACCATGTAATTGGGCAACACAGCGAAGGCTCTCAATGTACGAGCTCCACGGCAACGCTCTTGGCAATGTCGTAAGGCTTCCTTCCATCCGCTGTCTCCATTTGACCAACAATTCTGACCGACAAGATGTAGCTGCCGGGCGGGAATAAGTGGCCCTTCGGGTTGTCGAAGTCGGAAGGCCCGGTCCAATTGCGTCCTGCCCACTCGAAAGACAGAGGATAGACGCCCTTCTCTATCGTGCGCGCTGGATTCTCATGGGGTGGGGAGGCCTCTGTGGTTATCTCGCCTCCACCCCGCATCCCACACGGCAACCCCCTTGGGGTAGAACCTGAAGAATCGCGTCCGTCCCCAGAGTAGGATGCCTCCGGAAAACCTCCGGCATCCAACCCTTTTCTAGGACTGGGATATGAGAGCTAACGCCGTTGGCGTAGAAATCCACCACCTCCGTCCGCTCCAACTCGACCACCAGCACCTCAGTCTGCCCTCACCTCCGTCTCCGATGTTCTCAATCTCCTAATTTTGCATTGATCATTGGATGTTTTTCATTGGCCATTTTTTCCTCCGTCTTCCTTTTCTCTGTGTTCTCAGTGTCTCTGTGGTTATTTTTCTTCTGCCCGGAGCTGTAGCTCGGAGTTAGTTGGCGGCCCTGCCTCGCTGTGTAAGCTGTGTGCACGGTGCGCGCATGTTGTCCATTTAACGATTTCGTCTTGGCCGTAGACCACGTTAGGTGATTTGAGCTAAAATGCCAAGCATGTTGAGCCAATAGCTCATTGTGGCGGCTTGGCCATCGGGTACATTATATCGTGGCTTGCAAACGCCGCCCACAACGCAGTGACTTCAAGTGAAACCGTGAGGGACTGCGAAGATAATGAAGTACGTAAGTGTTTTTCACGCGAACCTGAACTATGCCTACCTGGTGCCCGAGCGGTACGAGTACGTGATCCGCTCCAGCTACGAGCTGTTGATTGATACCATGCGGGAGCAGTTCCCGAAGACGAAGTACGTTTTCGAGGCTTCCGGCTACACGATCGAGCAGATTGCCGAGAAAACGCCCGATGTCCTGGCGAAACTCCGTGACGCAATCGCCCGGGGCCAGTGCGAGTTTATGGGCTCGCCGTATGCGCATCCCATGCTGCCGAACTTTCCCGAGGAGGATGGTGTTTGGTCGATTCGTTTTGCCAATGAGGTCTATCAGGGACTGCTGGGGTGTCAACCGACAAGCTTCTGGAATCCCGAATGTGGTTGGCGAAACTATGTACCTCGGCAGGTTCTGGCGACCGGTTATCGGAATCTGGTCGGCGATTTCGAAGCTTACAGCCGTTCTTCAGGACCATACGGCATGCCCTTGCGACCAGAGATCTACGAGGCAGAGCGACAGGGCACGAAGGCCTTTTATGATTTCGGTTTTGATTACGATCTTCCGGGAAACGAGCGTGCGATCCATTTTCCATTTCAACGCGTTGAGGGGATTCCTGACGGGCGACTGCGAGTGTTCTTGCGAACCGACCGCGTTGCCCAGTTTGGCGTGCGTTTCTTCATGGGCATGGAAGGGTACACGCTCGAGGCCTACCTGGAACTGATCCGCAAGTATTCGCAGCAGCCGAATACCGAAAGCGAGGGCGCACTGATTATTTTCGCTGACGATGCCGAGTACGTTGGTACCAACGGCTGGTTCCGTCTGAAATACCAGAACCGTCCGGACAATGTATTCGAACGTTCGCTCGATGCGCGAGAAAAGCTGATCCAGTTGATTACCGCGTGCGAGCAGACCGGCGAATTCATCACGTTCGATCATGCGTGCAACCGTTTGCCGGTCTTGGAAGAGACATTGACGTTCGACGATGACTCGGCTTGGCATGGTGCTCGGGCTTCGACCTGGGCAGAGACTCCGATGGCTCGTCTGCTCCGACCTTGGCAGGACTTGGTTCGAGAAAAACTGCATGTTGCTCGCGGTTTAGACGAGCCAACGCGACGCCGAGCTTGGTACCACCTGACCAGCTCTTACAACTCCGACGGGCAGTGGCCGCCGACCCTGCCCGAATCGCCCCATATCGTTCATCCGTTCAATTATGCCTATTGTTTTGAAAACCTTGCGGCGGCTGAGTTGCTGGTGGGTGGGGTGGATCGTGATGCCCTGGATGTCGATCCGGTGACCACCGTCCAGGCGATCCTCGTACCGCAGCAAGAGTTGATACTCGATAAGATTCGCCACATGAGCGCGTCGACCGAACCGGTGGCTGCCGAGCTGATCGGCTTGGCCAAAGCCTTGATCGAAGCGTCGCGAGAGATGCGATCGATTGACGGGGCGCGCGTGCTCTACCCTGCAGAATACAAGGTGCGAGCGGAGAGTCTCGTGGCCGCTCGGCGCCTGGTCGGAGGTGTGGACATCGAGAAGGCGGATACCACGCCGCGGCAATCCTTTTGAAAGTCCTTACGATGACGATCCGACAAGTGTTGATCACCAGTCTGGAAGGAAAAACACCGCCACGCACGCCTTTGGCGATCTACGACTGGTGCATGGGTGCGATCACGACCGAGGAACTCAAGAAGAAGATGAGCGATCCACAATGGCAACATTTGCTCGATCGCGGTTTGGCCGTGCGCCATCACTGTCCGGTGACCAAGGCGATCGAGCACGGTGTGAAATCGTTCGTTGAGGAATCTCATTGCGGCGAAGAACTGCTTCGTGTCGAGACCAAAGAGACACCGGTCGGGACATTACGCAAGACAAGCCGTAACGGCTGGCACCAAGAGAAGTGGATCAAATGCGTCGAAGACTACAAGATCCAGCAGTGGATCGTTGAGCATACCGAGTTGGTGTCGAACTATGACGCATTTGCCAAAGCCGAAGATGCCGTCGGCGACCACGGGATCGTGGTGATCACCGGGGCGGCAAACTGGATGCATCGCACGCCGGCCATGAGTATCAACGTTGATTGGGCCGGCACCCAGCGGTTCTGCCTGGACCTGGGACTCGAAGTCCCCGAGCTCTATGAACTCTATGCGGCTCAAAAAAAACTCTTTTTCGAGGAACAGCGTCTGATTGCCGCCGGGCCGGGTCGATATGTTGGGTGGTTCGAGAACCTGACGGTCGATATGCTCGGT
>JAJSAJ010000457.1 GCA_024274855.1 Planctomycetota bacterium
AGCTTGGATACCATGCCCAATACATTCGCAGAATACAACAGACTGCTGGCTCGGCGGCAATTTCTAAAGAGATCAGGCATGGGCTTGGGTGCTACCGTGTTGGCATCGCTGCTGCCTCAAAACTGCCGAGCCAAGCCGACCGCTTCCCGCCCACCGCGAGCGAAACACGTCATTTTCCTGTTCATGGCCGGCGCCCCAAGCCAGATCGACCTGTTCGACTACAAGCCGGAACTTGAGAAACTGTTCAAGAAACCGCTGCCCGAGAGTATCAGCAAGGGGCAACGTGTGACCGCAATGACAAAGGGCAAGACGCAGCTGATCGCGCCGTCCATGTTCAAGTTCCATCGCCAAGGCGAAAACGGTATCTGGATGTGCGAACTGCTGCCGCATCTGTCCAAAGTGGCCGATGATCTTTGTATCATCAAGTCGATGCATACCAATGCAATCAACCATGATCCAGCCAAGACATTCATTTGCACCGGCTCGGAAATCCCGGGAAAAGCCAGCATGGGGGCGTGGTTGAGCTACGGCCTGGGGACGATGAACCGTGACTTGCCCGACTTCATTGTCCTCACGTCGTCATTCTGGACAGGCGGTACACGGAACGTGCAGGCTCTTTACAGCCGTTTGTGGGGAAGTGGCTTTCTGCCCTCCAAACATCAAGGGGTCGCATTTCAGTCTGCGGGAGATCCGGTTCTCTTCCTGTCGAATCCCGAAGGAATTGACCCACGCATCCGGCGCCGAATGCTCGACACCCTGGGCCAGTTGAACCGGAAACACTTCGCCGAAATCGGTGATCCCGAGATTCAAACGACGCTTGCCCAGCAGGAACTGGCGTTTCGCATGCAAACTTCCGTTCCTGAACTGACGGACATCTCCAAAGAGTCCAAACAGGTAATCGACTCCTACGGACCGGAAGTGCACAATACAGGCTCCTTTGCGCGAAACTGCCTGCTTGCCCGGCGCATGGTCGAACGAGGCGTCCGTTTTATCCAGCTCTTTCACCGAGGATGGGATCATCACACGATTCTGCCGAAGCAGTTGCCAGGGCAGTGTTTCGATATCGACCAGCCATCCGCCGCACTTCTGCGGGACTTGAAACAACGCGGACTGCTCGATGATACAATCGTCGTCTTTGCCGGTGAATTCGGTCGTACAGTCTATTGCCAGGGCAAACTGGAACGAGACAACTATGGTCGCGATCATCATCCTCGCTGCTTTTCGGCATGGATGGCCGGGGGTGGCATCAAGGGGGGAATAGCGTACGGCGAAACCGACGATTTCAGCTATAATATTGTCCAAGATCCCGTGGCCGTCCGCGACTTGCATGCGACCATGCTGCACCAGTTGGGCATCAATCACGAAAAACTGACCTTTCCATTCCAAGGCCTGGACCAACGTTTGACCGGAGTCGAACCGTCACGCGTCATCAAGGAGATCCTCGCTTAGGATTCTGGTCTGCCCTCGCTCGCATTAGGTACTCACCGATCCGGTGCGTTGGTCGAGCGAGCTGGTCACACCCTACTTGGGGTGTCGCCGCAGGGCACGTGGGGCTATCAAAACCACCGAGAATCAACCTGAACATGCGATCCGTTATGGTACAATCCAGTTATGAATTGAATCTCCTTTTCTCTTAATTCCCGTGACTCGAGCTCCATTCGTGTTTGGCCGTGACATTCATCTTGCTAAACATTTTTTGTAACCGTTCACGAAATGTAGGCCGCCGGCTCGCTTCCAAGGGGTCAGACCCATTTTCGGCGACAGAATGTGTTCGCGTAAAGAAACGCTTTCTCCGCCGAAAATTGCGTCAGACCCCAGCGGCGTGAACGGCTGCCATTTTTTGTACTTAATGGTACACCCGATCCGCGATTCCCTTTCGAGTTACTGACATGTCGCAAGTCGATTCCGAATCCGAGTTGATTGGTCGAGCCGTTTCCGGTGATCGCATCGCCTTATCACAACTGTTGCTGCTTCACTACGACGCACTAGACCGGCACGTATCCGCTCGCATTCCCAGGCAACTTCAAGGACTTTTGCGAGCAGACGACGTTCTGCAACAGACAATTATCCGCGCAGCCCAGGCAATCGACACGTTTGAATCCAGGCATGAAAGAGCGTTTCGTGGATGGCTCAACACGATCGCCGACAATCTTGTCCGCGACGCCTTGCGTCGTCGGTAACGAGAACGGCGTTTGTCGGGCCAACGAAATCACGGGCCTGAAAATCGCGACGACTCCGCAGCACCATTGTTGGATCGCGTTGCCGCGCCAAACACAACACCTGCTCGACAGATACAGAATCGGGAAAATGCTTCGCGATTACGTGACGCAATACGACGTCTTCCGGAACAACAGCGTGCCATCGTCCGCCGACGATACTTGCAAGGTCAGTCGCTCGAACAGATTTCCGAGGCAACCGGGCTGACAAAGACTGCCGTCCGAGGTATCTGCTATCGCGCCCGGAAAGCCTTGCGGACAACGATGGGACGATCGTCACTTTACTTCAGCAAAGGCTAAAGGGATGCGGCAAGGTCCTGTCGTGGAATGTATTTGTCGAACGCCCCGCAGCCGCGATTCGAGTACTGTTCCCATGTCGATGCACGACGAATAATGACACGTTTCCCAAACACGGCTTAAGTGAACCCTGATGCCAACCACATCGTCCAGCGAACATCGAGTAACCGATCGAACCGAAAAGGTTCGCCGGATTACCTTTCAGCTGGCTCGACGGTACGCGCACGGCCAATTCGTTGACATCGAGGAGATTCTGAGCAAGCACTCCGACTTGCAGCCCGAACTGGCCGAAGAACTCAGCAAGCTTCAGCATATTTGCGGAGCGCTTCAGGGCCTTCAAGAGGACGAGTACCGGCAAGCATTGCAACGAATCGAAGCCGATGGGCAGCGTGAAGAAAACGCATGCGAAGAAACAGGCCATCGCACCCTCGATGCCCAGGCAGACAGACTTGACACAGATATTCCGGATTCGATTGACCGTTACAATCTGCTTGGCATTCTCGGCGAAGGCGGCTTTGGACGTGTCTATCTTGCACGAGACCGAGAGCTGCGACGGGATGTGGCGATTAAGGTTCCCCATCCCGATCGCATTTCGAGGCCTCAAGACATCGAGTCGTATTTGGCCGAGGCGCGCGTTGTTGCCGCCTTGGATCATCCTGGAATTGTCCCCGTCTACGATGTCGGGCGGTCCGATACAAACCACTGCTTTGTTGTCAGCAAGTTGATCCGCGGAAGAGACCTTGCCAGTGCCATCGAACAGGGCTTGTTGCAGTACGAGGATGTGGTGCGCATCGTCATTGCAGTGGCTGATGCACTACACTACGCACACGGGCACGGGCTCGTGCATCGCGACATCAAACCAGCGAACATCCTGATCGACGATCACAAAGTGCCTTACCTTGTCGACTTTGGGCTTGCTCTTCGAGATGAGCAACCGGCCGGTACGGAACGCCGTGTAGGTACTCCGGCTTACATGAGTCCGGAACAGGCGCGTGGCGAAGCGCATCGTGTCGATGCGCGATCGGATATCTTCAGCCTGGGAGTCGTCCTGTATGAAATGCTGACCGGCCGCAAACCATTCCAGGCCGAGACGGACGAAGAGTTGATCCAGCAGATCCTGTGGCAAGCGCCGCCCTCACTTCGTCGGTGGAACCGATCCATCCCAGAGGAACTGGAACGAATCTGCCTGAAGGCACTCGCAAAACGTGTCAACCAGCGGTATATGAACGCCGGGCACATGGCCGACGACTTGCGATATTTCCAGCAGACTAATGGACAGAAATCAAAGGCAACATCGCTGATCGATGACGTTCGCCAAACGCAGTCGAACGTTACCGATGCATCCACGGCGTCCAGAACAATTGTCCCCAAGGGACTGCGGTCCTTTGACGCGAACGATGCGGACTACTACCTGGCGCTCGTTCCGGGCCCGCAAGATCGCAACGGCTTGCCCGACAGCATTCGGCAATGGAAGCTGCGTATTGAAACGACGGATCCCGAGGCGGCATTTTCAGTCGGCCTGCTGTACGGCCCTTCCGGATGCGGTAAGTCCTCGCTGGTCCGCGCCGGCCTGTTGCCGCACCTGCTGCCGAACATACGAACCGTCTATATCGAAGCATCCGCGGACGACACGGAAGGCCGTTTGCTGCGACGCTTGATCGACATGGTTCCTCAGCTTGGCAACCACGAGCACCTATCTGACTGTCTTGCCGCAGTCCGTCGAGCCGAGGATTTGAATCACGGCGAGAAACTGCTGCTTGTCGTCGATCAGTTTGAACAATGGCTGCAGGGGAAGAGTGAACTGGACAGAAGATCATTTGCCGCCGCTTTGCGGCAATGCGATGGCGAACATCTGCAGTGTTTGCTGCTGGTCCGGGACGACTTCTGGCTGGCTGTCGGCCGTTTCATGGCCGAGTTGGAAATCGACATTGTGCAAGGCCACAACACGGCCCTGGTCGACCTGTTTGACTTGGCACACGCGCGCCGTGTACTGATCGAGTTCGGTCGAGCGTATGGACAGCTACCGGAAGATGTCAAACAGATCACTGCCGCCGGGCAATCTTTTCTGCAACAGGCAATACGAACATTGGCACAGGAAGACCGAGTCATCCCGGTCCGGCTTGCGTTGTTCGCGGAAATGATCAAGGGGCGACCATGGACGCCGGCAACACTCAGGCAACTGGGAGGTGCCGAGGGAGTTGGCGTGGCTTTTCTAGAAGAGGTTTTTTCCAGCCGGACGGCCAATCCAGCACATCGCATGCACGAACAAGCGGCCCGAGCCGTCTTGGCCGCACTGTTACCTGAACCGGGCTCCGAAATACGCCGGCAGCTTCGATCCGGCAGCGAGTTGCTTGATATTTCGGGATACGGAACGAAACCGCGCCGGTTTACCGAGTTGATGCGCATTTTGGACAGCGAGACACGCCTGCTGACACCGATGGATCCGGAGACGATCGGGCTGCATACTTCCATCGACCTGCCCGGAAAACGATACTACCAGTTGACACACGATTACCTTGTCCCATCGCTCCGGACATGGCTGACTGACAAACAACAATCAACGCCTCGTGGACGCGCGAAGCTACGATTATCCCAGCGCGCCCATTTGTGGAACTCACGATCCGAATCACGTCAACTGCCCTCCATTCTGGAATGGCTTTCGAGCCGAATGCTCACTCGACCGGTCGAATGGACCGCAATCGAACGGCAGATGATGCGGACCGCACTTTGGCGATTCCTTCGCGTTGCAGTCGTCGTGGCAATGATTCTGCTGGTTGCTCTTTCTTCCGGAATGGAAATCGCATCGTGGGTAAACAACGTCTTTGTGCGAGTCAGGACGCGAACTGCGGCCATCTGGCTGAACCTCGGCATGGAAGATGCCGTCTGGCCCTTGCTGAAACAGGCATCTGATCCGACGGCACGTACGGAGTTGATCCATGGGTTCTCGCCGCTGATGACCAGCCCGGCGGATGTCATTTCACAACTTGACCGTGACGACGATCCATCGATTCGTCAGGCGATGCTTCTCGTGGCCGGACAACTTGTCGGTCCACCCGAACACCGAACACCACGGTGGATTGAATTGCGCCGTAATGATCCGCTGATCAGCCAACTGCTACAAATCTATCAGAATGATCCAGACCCTGGAATTCATGCTGCTGTTGCCTGGACACTCCGGCGATACGAGCAGGACGCGGCCATGGCGCGCATCGACAACGAACTGCGTTCGCAGGGCGTGGAGACCGACCGACAATGGTATGTGAACTCCGCCGGACATACGATGGTCATTGTACCCGGCCCCACCTACTACCGAATGGGCTCGCCCCAGACTGACCCAGAGCGGGACGACAATGAAGTACAACACACCCAGCGAATTCGCCGTAGTTTTTGCATTGCGAGTCACGAAACAACGGTTGGACAATTCCAACGATTTGTTCGCGATACTCCGTATTTGCAAGATCGTTTCTCCGATCGCGACGCGCAACATGGCTCCCTGCCCGCGGCATACATCCGATGGTACGACGCAGCCGCCTTCTGCAACTGGCTGAGTGATAAGGATGGAATCGCACGCGAGCAATGGTGCTATCTTCCGAATCGGGAAGGCCGTTATGAAGCCGGCATGCAGATAGCTCCCAACGCGATTGACCGAAGCGGGTACCGCTTGCCGTCCGAGGCCGAGTGGGAGTATGCTTGCCGCGCAGGCACAGCGACCGTTCGGTTCTTTGGCGACACGGCGACCTATTTGGGTAACTATGCGGTTTTTCGATCCAACTCAAACGGTACTACACGGGAGACCGGCCTGGAAGAACCCAATGGATTTGGGCTGTTTGACATATTGGGCAATGTGGCCGAATGGTGTCATGATACCTACCAACTTTACGACGCGTCCGAGCGATCCACGCCACGTTTCGATGCCTCTCTGCCTCAGCAGGTTGATGAAACAACAGTCCGTGTTGTACGTGGTGGCTCGTATATCGACGGCCAGTCCAGACTGCGTTGCGGCGCGCGAACAGCGGCCGGTCCCAACACCCAGGCTATGACAATCGGGTTCCGTGTCGCTCGCAGCTATCCTTGACTCAATACGGATTCATCAGCAACTTGCCATCAGCCCGGTTCGCCAATTGCTGCAAGACTTCCAGGTCCATGGTCTCGCTAAGGAACCGGACGTGTGAGTCACCCAAGGCGAATTGAGCGCCACCGGGATGATAGCTGCCGAATCCACCAACGTAGAGCGTTGGATCGGTTTGTTTCTTAGCCGGGTCCGCATCCGGCAATGGTCCGCCCCGTTGCTGGAAGCGTCGGCGGATCAACGTAGCATTG
>JAJSAJ010000458.1 GCA_024274855.1 Planctomycetota bacterium
CAATCGAACTTTGCGGACCTGATGGGACGCGCCGCCGTCCACTCTGGAAAACTAATCACGTGGGACGAGATTACGAAGTCGAACTTCCAGTTCGTCAAGAATATCGACGACATGGACTACGATACCACACCGCCGGTCAAAGTCGGTGAGGATGGCTATTATCCGGTACCGATCCCCGGTGTCTGGTCGGAAACGTAGAAAACAACGGCCGGTTTGCCGGCAAGCGGTGCCCAGGGGCGATTCGCGTCTGACTCCTTTTTGGATGAATGGACAGTCTAGCCGACTGTTCAAGCTATGCAAAAAGGAGTCAGGCGTTGTTGTCGTCACTTGATGCGATATAGATGCACGGCGTCACCTTCAAACGGATCGGTGAACTTTCCACGCTCGACAACAAGCGTGCGGTTTTCGCCCAGGACTTCGACAGTCGTACCGGTGTGATTGCCCTTTAATTGAAACTCGGCCTCGGTCTTTCCCGGTACATTGCAACGGCAAATACGTACGTCACATTTCCTTGCCGCTTGACCATCGCATGGACTGGCGTCTTCGGATTGGATGCCTGTACCGTAACTCCGTCGGTGATCGTCGGGCTGTTGAGAACGGCAGCCAAGCGATGGATCTGCTGATTCACCGATGTCACCATGGCAAGCATCTCGGGATCGTCTAGCAACGCGTGCTCGTTAAACGTCGGCTTGAATTGATGGACAAAAAAGATCAATCCCCGAGAACCGTGAATGATGGACATCCACACTTCCGCCTTGACCTGTGTGGGAGTCGGCTTTGCAGAAGGCACGCTGATGATAGTGCTCTCGAGTGCATTCCAGACAATCTTCCGGTCGCCGCCCCATTGGCGCAAGCGACGAACACCACGTGCTACGTACCATAACGCGTTGTGCACCTTGAGGTCCCGATGAGCACCTGGATAGATGTCATAGGAAACAATGTCACAACCCTTGAGGTACTATGGATAGTCCTCCAAGTGCCCCGTCCGTTCGCCACGGCCCCGGTACTGTTCCCATGCCACACCCTGGCCGAGATTAACCATCACGGGGCGTGAAGGATCTTTGTCACGTATTTCCTGATAATCTCGCACGATCCATGCAGGTGGCACGGGAGGACCGTAGCCACGATACGCATTCTTATCCCATCTTTGCGACTTCCAGATGTCGGGCCACGCCTCCTTGATTCTCTGCTTGTCCTTCTTCCAATACTGATCAAATCGATGGGCATTGTCCGGTTCATCACCGTGCAACCAGCCGACAATGATCTTGTCGTCTAAGTGCTTGAGCGCCAACTCATTCTGAGCGCAAATAACCGACATGCGTGCCTTGCGCAACATGTCAAGTTGCTGCTCAGTCGGCCCTTTCCAGAGTCCTATATACAGATTGAAACCGGCCGCCTTATACTTTTCGGCCAGCTTGGGATCCTGAAGCCACACGGCAATTGGAAAGTAGTCCGTACTCGGGCTCGGTCCATTCTTCCAGCGAGAATACGGCGTCGAACTCTGATCAACCTGGTTCGGTAACACGGTCAAATCGGCGGGCGGAGTTGGCGGAGGGGGTGGCCATAAAGTCTTCTTGGCCGTGGGAGGCCCCAGAGTAACTTGCACATCGTCCACCCAGAGAACCTGATCGGAATGAGCCTTGTCCCCAAACAGCACAATACTGGTGAATCCATCCAATCGTGATTTGTTCCAGTTGAATCGCTCGTGGCGCGCATTGATATCCTGACCGTCCAACAGAATATGCAACCCGTTGTCAGCGCCGAAATCGAATGTCCACTGGTGCCAGCCTTTCTTGCGCCGGATGCCCAGATATTGAACTTCCTGCCACGGTCGTTGTTGCTTGTCCGGATTGAATGCAGCGGCCGCATATGTGGTGTTCCCCGACAGATAGGGTGCATACACGGCTCCGACCGTCACCATATGGCCGTCCGCCTGCATCAGCCCCCACATTGCCCCGGCCGCATGCGTTTTCGGATTTGCGGGACTGGCCCCATCTTCATAGACCCACAACTCGACTTTGCCCGTGCCGTCTGTCGGGCGCAGCTTTAGCACCGCTTTGGCGCCGGGTTCCAATTTAAGCGAACCCGCCCCCTGGTGTTTCTGCGCCGAATCGATCGATACGGCGCCCGTGGTTTCCAGCTTGGCCAGCGTCACGGCGTCATCAAATGCCAGGATGTTCTCCTCGGCGCGTGCGGAACTTACGCCGCTCACGGCCACAAGCAAGATCGCCGCTTTCAAACAGACTCTCATTGTTTTGGCTCCGTTCTTGGATACTCACTGGCCGCTTGATCGAAGAAAACGCGTCACCAACGCGGACTCAAGCCGCTCAAGGGTCGATATCTCTGTTGCCAGTTTAGCCGATCGACGGGGCGATTTATACAACCGGCCGTATTGGAATCGAACGGACGCTTACCACCGAGCCGAGACTGATCGTCCATAATGCGACCTGGCACGGGACACGTCTGCCGTTACCAATCCTGCAAATCCAGCTCCAAAACACCCTGCTTTAGCATTTATTGCGCCCGTCGCTCAAGTTGATTAGCTTCCTCCTCGCGATATCAATGAATTTTCGGCTCGACTAGTGGGCACGAACGGCAAGCTAGACACGCAGGCGGAGAGAATACGGGTAGCACGCATGCCTCGGTAAAAGAACGTATAGCGCACGCGTGCCGTGTCAATTCAGCCCCGGCCACAACGCCGAAGTGTTCCGGCCCGACCGCTTGAACGCGTTCTTGAATCTTCCCGGTGGGCTTGCCAATGAATCGTTTTTTCGAGCTTGTGAATTTCCGCTTCTTGCTTCCAGTAGCCATTCAAAAGTCTCCTGACTGAAGGTTGGGCAAATTACTCCATTAGAAGCGCTCGAATGGTCCTTTTGAATGTTTTTGGGTGTTCTGGGGACATACCAGGGGTCAGGACTCTTTGTGTCGAGTTGGTAGCCATCGCAGTGACGTGGCACACACAAAAAGTCCTGCTCTCTGGTATGTCCCGTGCTTCGCTACTGCTTGTCGTTGGCGGGCGATTCGGTCTGCGGTACGTGGCGAATGGCCTGGACTTCGTCGCGGCGGATTGTCCGAGTCTCGCCGCTTCGGACGGTGATCGTCTGGTAGTCAAAAGAAACCACTTTCACGCGCATGGCGCGAGACCAAGGTTCGTTCCAACTCGGCGCGGAACCCGTTACGATGTCCACCGCCGCGCCGCTTTTCCGGCATTCTTCCAGGACATCGTGCAGCGAGGGGTCTCCTGGTTGCGCCCAGTCCACGCCCAGATCTTCATCCAGAAACCCCCACCGCAATCGGACTCGACGGTGAAGAAGTCCGTAGTTGTAAAACGCCAGCAGCGACTTCACGTCGCGCTCCAGGCGACGCCGCAGTTTGGTTTGCTGGTCCCCCGCCAGGTACTCGGCGATCTTGGCTGGATTGCCAAGCGGCCGGCTGATGCCGGTACTGCCCGAGATCAGCAATTCCGGCGTGATCGTCAGTTTTCGTCCGGCCCGATTGAGTTGCCGCGTCTTCTGCGGTGGCCGAAGGTCGACCAGTCGCCAGTGGTCGTGGTTGCGGATCCCCAACGCATACAAGCTCTCGTGGGCCGATAACGCCGCGATCAGATCATATTCTTCCAGGGCGGCCGGCAAGTCGACCAGTTCCGCGCCCATAAAGGAACGGATGACGCGACGGCCAACGTCCAATAGTGCGGCAGCGGCTGCTGGGCCCTTCTCGGGAACCACGCGCAACACGGCACGCCGCAACTGTTTAGCCGTTGCCCAGTCACGCGCCCGCTGCTCGGTTTGCCGCACCTTGTACGCTTGGCGGCGACGCTTCATCTGCTCGTTGATTACTGCTTCCCGCAACGGGCGTTCCGCAAGTTTGCGCACTGCCCGCCGCATTGCGAACAAATGCGGCGACTGACGATCGATCTGCAACAAGCCGCTGTCCAACACGGTCACGCAGGATTTCGGCCATCGTTGAAGATCCGAGACTTTCACGTGAATCCGGGACGAACCCCAAGCCCCGACGCATGCTTCCACATCGGAAAGCTCCATCGGTCCACCAGCCGCGTCCAGTACAGCCGCTTGGTTACTTTCTGCGAGGGCCCGCGTGTCAGATTGGTCTTCCGGCTTTCCTGCATCCTTCGGTGCCGCCCCGGATACCCGCGCGGCTCCCGAGTCGACGCCTGGCGACGTCTGAGTTTTGGCATCCGATTGTTGTGCGCCGTAGGACGGCACGGACAGCAAAAGCCCAAACAACAGGCACTTCCAAACAATTGAGGCCGAGACACGATGGTTCTTCATGTGGCTGTCTCCGTGATGTCGACAATGAACTGCAATGAATGGACTCTTGGCGAAAAAGGGAAAACGGGTCGGGCTGTTGAGAAGGAATTGATGGGGCCACCACCTACGCTCAATCGAGTACAATGGTGCCGGTATCCGCTTACCGCAAAAGGGGAAGTCGCATCATGCTGTTGGCAACGGAATGTTACGGTTGCAGTTTTTCGTTTTGAGTGCCATTCGTGCCTGGCACCGTTTGAGTCCTTAGCCAGCCACAACGACTGGGTTGACTGTGTTGCATTTTCCCCAGATAGTATACTCCTCGCATCGGGAGGATTTGACAATCTGATCAAGCTATGGGACTGGCAGGGGAACGAAGAGTCCATTGCAACTTTGGAAGGGCGCTCCGCTTCGGTCATTTGTCTGAGATTCTCACACAATGACAATACGTTGTTTTCCGCCGGCGGAGATCGCACGGTGAAGCTCTGGGACCTAATCACAGATGAAGAGAAGCTGACGCTTGTCGGACACAGAAATCCTGTGAAGTGCTTGACCTTTTCACAAGACGGAGGGGTGCTGACGCCCTGCGATGCGTTTGGGATCAAGGAGTATAGTAAACCGGATGGCAGCATTCGCCTTTGGCGTGCCGCCACAAAGGAAGAGGTTGAAGCACCGATGGGTAGGGGGATGCCTGGAGGCTGACGATGGACGATCGAGATAATGCCATTCTGAATGTCCGGTGCCCTCGCTGTCACAATCCGATTGAACTTATCGACGATAGTCCCCTCTCGGACATTCAGTGTCCGTCTTGTGGCAGTCACTTCAGCTTGTTGGGAGACCAGTCCACCGCAGCTTACTCTCCGGATGAGGCAAAGACAATCGCCCACTTTGAGTTGATTGAGCAAGTTGGCGTGGGCCAATTCGGCAGCGTCTGGAAAGCTCGCGATACCCAGCTAGATCGAACCGTTGCGATCAAGCTGCCACGCCAGGGCAAGTTAGACTCATCGGAAGGTGAGCAGTGCATTCGTGAAGCCAGGGCAGCAGCTCAAGTTCGACACCCCAATATCGTAAGCGTTCATGAAGTCGGCCGTGATGAAGATTCAATCTACATCGTCAGCGACTTCATCGAAGGGGCCAATCTCAGCGAATGGCTCAGCCGGCAGAGGTTGTCGCCACAGGAAGCGGCGGAGCTGTGCGTCAAGATCGCAGAGGCTCTGCACGAAGCTCACGAGGCCGGCGTGACCCATCGTGACCTCAAGCCGGGAAATATCATGTTGTCGATCGACGGCGAACCCTATATCACCGATTTTGGGTTGGCCAAGCGTGAGACCGGCGAAATCACCATGACTATGGACGGTCGTATTCTGGGAACGCCCGCATACATGTCACCGGAGCAAGCAAGGGGGCAAGCTCATGAAGCGGATAGGAGAAGCGATGTTTATTCACTGGGTGTGATCCTGTACGAACTACTTACCGGCGAGTTGCCCTTTCGCGGCGAAACCC
>JAJSAJ010000028.1 GCA_024274855.1 Planctomycetota bacterium
ACGGAGGGGAGGGAAGCTCCGCACATCGCCTTAGCTCGCGAAACTTATTCACCCATGGGGGCCCTCGACAAGCGTTCTCCTCCATTTGGCTAAACAGGTACTCGATTTCTAAGTCGCTCTGTGCGGGACGCACGAACCCACACTTGACGTTCAACAGCAATTGCCGCTATCGGTGCATCGGCCATCAGGACCGGTTGTCGCATCGTATGCGAGCCCCTTCGATTCTCGGGGATCTCGGCGTGCTGATCGCTTGCAATCAAAAGGCTTTGCCTCTTCATGCGGTACCGGCTCGCGAGGTTCGACGAATTCGAAGTACTCCGCGTAAGGTGCTTTTTGAAGCAGTGAAAAGGTTTTGTCGCAGACCGCGATGCGTTCGCCGCGATCGTAGACATGATTGTCATCGTCTTCGACTTTTTTGAACGGTCCGCGATAAATAACTGCCTGGTTGCGCTCCCAGCACGGTCCCTGCTTGCCCTTATACGCAACGATCGTCATCGAACGAAACTCGATTCCTTCGACGGTCTGCCACGGTTCGGATGGTCTGGCCGCAATGCGAACGCCGTAGAAGCCCGCCTCTTCAAAGGCCTCGAGAAAGGCCTCTTCGCGGTATGCACCCGAAATGCACCCCGACCATAATTTCGGGTCCTGTTGCATCTGTTCGGGCACATCTTCATCACAAACGATATCGCTGATGGCCGCGCGGCCACCCAATTTCAGCACTCGGAAGATCTCGGCGAATAGTTGGCGCCGGTCTTCCGTGCGAACCAGATTCAGGACGCAGTTGGAGACCACGCAGTCAACACTCTCGGTCGGAATCATGGGTTGCTGTCGCCGCAGACGTTGTTCAGCCTCGCGCAACACAAGCCATTGTTGCGGGCTGTTGATCTGTATCCCGGCAGTTTCTTTCGCAAGCAATTCAAGGTCAAGTTGCAGGTCCTGGATCATTCCGTAGTGGAATTCGACATTGCTATACCCTAGCTTTGCCGCGATTGTCTGTTGGTGACGGCTGGCCAGCTCAAGCATGTCCGCATTGCAATCGACCCAGATGACGCGGCCCTTCGAGCCAACAGCCTGCGATAGGATGTAGCATATTTTGCCGCCTCCCGATCCCAAGTCGAGGACAACCTCTCCCTCGCGGACATAGGGCGTTGGGTCGCCACATCCATAATCGCGTTCCAGGATTTCCTTTGGAATAATGTCAAGATACTCCGGCCGGTATTGGACAGGACAGCAGAGTGCCGGTTCCTGGGCTTTCGCAGCGGCCGAGTAACGATCGGCCACGGATGATTCAGGGTTGTTTTCGATTCGTGTCGTGGTTGACATGAAAGAGAGTCTCCTCAGTCCGATAACTAAATGTTGCCCATCACCTAGGGCTTTCGGTTGTGTTGTGCAGGCCCTGCGCGAATGCTTCGTGTGCGAACAACGGGAACGACCTAAGGAGTCGCCAATCAATAACTGTCGCACGCTTCCGGGTACGGACCCCCATGGGTGAATCAGTCTCGCAGCTAAGGAGGATCGCCGCACGAACGCTCCTCAGTAAATGCGACAACAATTAATCTGCCGGTCCTAAAGGAGTCTGTCTTCCCCGTGTTACTAACCTCGAAAATCGCCAAGATTGTGACAGAAATCCAGCGACCAATGGACACGGGCCAATGGTGTCCGAGCGGTGGCTCGAAGCTGCTTGGCGACCCTGCCACCTTATGGTCTTCCAGGACGAACTGTCAACCCAGTCGATTTCCCGCGACACACGACAAGCGGCCCGTCCGAACGAAGCCACACCCGTGATGACCGCAGCCAATCCGGCCATCATTGTTGGTTCAAGTTCCAATTGTAGTCAAGATACGAGATGGAGAAGTTCTTGCTTGCGATCAATCTTCGGCTCATTTCGTCGGGCATGTAATCGGCGAAATGTGCCAATCCGGCCTGCTTGGTCGGCCCGAAATCCTTGCTGAACCACTTAAGGATCGACGACGTGCGAACTTGGCGGCGAGGAACGTCGATCTGTAGATTTGTGCGGCGCGCAAAAAAGTCTCGCGTGTTTTCGACCAATTGGGCTTCGATCTTCGACGGTTGGTAGGCCCTGTTCAGCAGCCTCGGACAGCCGATCGAAGCGCAGACGATCGCGAAATGAATCCGGGGCTCGCCCTCTTTCCGCAGAATCTCGTGCTCGATCGCGTTGAGTGAATAGCGTTTGTTGCCAACCGGTAGAAGGAGGTCTTTCCATATGTTGTAACCGAAGACCGCCGCCGTGTGATTGCGAATGCTTGTTGTCGGGTAAACATCCAAGATACCGCGAATCGTCAGTGCGTTGTACGCATTGATCCAGAAAGCCAGACAACCCTCTCGAGTTGTTCGAGCTGCAGGATTGGCCTGGCTAAGATCCGCCAAATAGGCTTTCAACGCCCCGTTGTCGCCGGCCGATGCCTTCCACGCTGCATAGTTGACCATGCCATCGTCGTCGACATATTTCCGAAGAAGACGATCCCACGTGGAATGGTCCACTTGATCGAGTGGAATGTCCTGACGGTTGCTTACCGAAACGACCAGTAAATCATGACCGGTAACGACGTGTCGGCTAGAATTCGAGTAACCCAGAAAGACAGCCCAGCCAGCTGCGAATAGCGTTGCCATCGTCAAGTACACATTCCTTCGCATTACAAGATCCTTTAATCGAGTTGAGAGATGGTTCAGTTGGCGTTGCGATTAGCCTGTCTGTACGCCGATGTCTGTATGCCGAAGCCGGATTGCGCCGAATCGAATGTCGGTGACCAACGGGAACCAATCCACACGGACTGCGTTTCGAAGTCGAGAGCTGGCAGTCCAGAGTTGAGAGCTAGAGGTGGCTACACTGAGAAGTCCTTGGTCCTGACTCTCGTAAGCGGGCATTCGTCACAACGGGCTGGTGGTGTCTGCTAACGGCTTCCAGACCCCGAACCGGATCCGGCCGGGCGCCGACTCGCGGAACCTCGCGTACTGGAATCTGAGCTTGGCCGCGTGGTTGTAGCCGGAGCGGAAAGATACTTATCAGGGCTCGCAAGGAACTCCGTACGATACTCGGCCGATGGGAACAGGTAACGCATTCCACCATGCTGGGCCGCGATTTCCGGTTTTCCAGGCACGCTACGCCCCATGTTCAATCGGCAGACCGGGCAGGTACCGCCCAATGCCAGATCGGAGTCGGCAAAAGTGGCCGGCTGGGCCAAGAACGCTTGCTTTGCGGTCTCGTTTGAAAAAAGAAACAACCGGCCAGAATGAATGGCAGCTTGGCGGACATTGCCCGGAACCCGTTTCCGCATTTTGACCCATGCCACAGTGCAGTCACCACCAAGTGCCGGAGTGTATTTGGCTGGATCCGATTGGAACATTGCCTTTGCCTGGTTGTTGGCAAACAGATAGGTTCGGCCATCGTAAACGAGCCCGTCGGTCGGATTGCCCTTTACCCATGTTTTTCGTTCCAGAACACTCACCGGGCAGTAACCTTCCAATGCAACCGGGGCGTTTCGAGCCACTGGCCGAGAAGAACCGGATCCGGACTGCATGCGCTGGCCCGAAGCCGGTGGAGGACTATGGCGGCTTCCACTTTGGGCTAGCGCCGAGATGGTTCCGAGAACTAGCAGGCCGAACATGGCGGCGGCAACCGTCTTGAGATTGAAAATCAATTGCATAGCGATCGACTCCTGGAAGTAGTTGAGCGGCCTTGATCGTTAGCCGGTCCAGCAGCGGGCAAACAGGTTCCGGCTGCAGTTCCAAACCTCTTGTAGTGTCCTGGATTACACCATGTCCCGCTCGGCAAGCGGGACCTACCTGGACCACCTTACGATCAAGGCCTAGTTGAGCTAAGGGGAAATGAGAAATTCGGCCACGCCTTCACGACGTTTCATGAGACTGACGTGAAATATCCCGAATTCTTACAGTACATCTGAAGAAAATCAGCGGCGGTTTGAGGTTTCGGGTTCACGAGTGTCCATCGTTGTGCTAGCGGCAATCGCCGGGGCGATTGCTTTGGTCTGTTGGCAACGATGTGACTGCCCAACGTGATGCGGCCCAGATGACATACCGGACAGTCGCTGTCTCTTGAGCTACTTCAAGCCACGAGACAGCGCTGATTGACGCTGATAGCTGGGACGATCAGATCGACGCACGACGGAGCGGGCCAGTAGATCAGTGGAGCGGCTGCGTCGCGCCTATTCGGAATGGTCGCGCAAGGCCGCCTTGATTCGAATTCGGGCTTGCTCAGGAAGAACTGCGTCGGGCGAATCGGATGGTGGGGCGAGTCGATCGGGGTGTTCATGAACCGCACGGCGAAGAAATCGCACTTGGCTCGCAAAGCGAAAGCACATACGGCACATGGCAAGATGCATCCAGACCCGGACTCGCAATGAGAATGGCAATTCCCGTTCCATCGATTCGGAAACAAGCTCGGAAATCTCGCGACAGCGAAGCATGGCCAAGAGTCTTTTCAGTTCAAATAGATATGTGTGACTAAGGATTTGCCAATCAATAACTGCCTCACCCGTCTGCGTACAGACCCCCGTGGGCTTGCCCCATGGGTGAATCCGTCTCGCAGCTAAGGAGGATCGCCGCACGAACGCCCCCCCAGTAAACGCGACAACCATTGATCCGCCGGTCCTGACTTCAACGATCGTTAAGTTGTTGACAATCTTCCAGCGACCAACGGAAGCGGGCCATTGGGGCCCTGAGCGGTAGGATCGGAGTTGGTTGCGGCCCTGCCGCCCCGTGAGAGCGCGTTAGTCTTGCCAGATGAAAGACTCGACACGCAAGACGTTGCTCATCCATCGGCCAGATCACCTGATCATATCGAGTCGCGGTCATTAGGCAAGTCGGGACAATGCTGCGATCGATGGCGAATCGTTTCGACGGTCAACCAGATGAACCACGGGCAGAATTCAATCCAAGTCAGGACAAAGAAAAAAAACAACTCTCCATCGTACTGGGTGCCGAGAACCGGTTCGGTCGGCCAGTGATAGACCAGCCAGAAACGCAGGTAGTATAGCAGAACCAAGCCGCTCAACGCCAACCACGCGCGGCTGCGCGCGAACATGACCAGCGGCAATGCCCAGGTCCAATACCACGGGTTCTGGGTCGGCGAGAGGAGCCAGAACCAGGCGAGGATCAGGAAGGCGGCACGTAACCAGGCGGTTGGCTCGGGGCGACGGTGAACCGGCCAGAGAATGCCGGCGATGATCGCAAGATAGACGAACATCGTCAGCAGACGCGTTACAAGAAATGGAGCCGATGCGGGTTCCAAGCCGGGCAATCGGGATGCGGCAGCCTGAATCGACACACGCCAGGTTTCCGGTAATACCGAAAACCACGCATCTTGGTCAGGTGCCGTTTCTGACCGCGGCTTCAGGTTTTCGAAGATGATCAAGAACACGAAATCGTTCATTTCCCAGTGACGCAGGAAGGTCTTAAGGCCCGCACTCGGATCCTGCGGCTCGATCGCTTGTGCATCAAGTGTTGTGGTCGGCACGGGCGGATATGGGAGCGTATCAGTGGCGACCGGCTGGATTGCTTCTGGATCCGCCGCCTTGCGGCTCGGTAGCATCGGCCATACCAGGAGAAACGCAAGTCCCATGGAGACTGTGGTTGCCGACGCGGCGCACCGCCATCCATGGGTCCGAAACCAGATTAGTGTGAACCAAGGTGCAAGTACGATGGGATATAATTTGGCGCCGATAGACAGCGCCAGTAACAGCCCTGTCAATAAAGTTTGTGTACAGGAAAACCGTTTCCAGCGGCCCATGACCAACGGCTTGACGGCAGAGTAAACGGCCCACGTCGCCAGGAAAACGGCAATTGAATCGAGATGGCCCGTGTTGGCAGTCTCCTTAATAATTAATGGGCACCATCCATAGGCAATGGCCCAACCAGCGTGCAACTTCGTCAAGCGGAGCAACCCGATGATAACCGCCAACGTGGCAAAGTCGAACAGAACCAATATGAACTTCATAACCAGGATATATCCGAAAACCGAAGCTCCCTTGGGAGTGAGCAATGTCGCGAACGCAAACGCTGCCTGGCTGACCGGTGGGTAAATAGTTGGAAGCTCGGCGTAGTGGATCCGGGACAGCACCGTGTCAAGAGACGGATCGTCGTCTCGTAATTCGGCTAGCCGCCGCAGCTCGTCAGGTAATTGACTATCGGATGTCGGCCATGGTAACTGCTTCACCTGAGCGGGGCTGTAGCGGTACGGGTTGACGCCTGCAGCGACAGCCGATCCATCCCAGATATAGCGATAGATGTCGATTTCCAGAATGGGCCAACTGACGAGTGACGTGAGACGAAAAAGAAGACCAAACAACAGAATTGTGATTACCAACGCGGTGCCGGTTTTCATCCGTAATGCGACGACAAGAGCCGCCAAATAATAGGCGAAAGCAAAGGCGAGCAGGCCGAGCACCGCAAGGATCGGCCGGTTGGCCGGTGACGCGGCGGGGCCGAAACGGAAGCTGAGTATCGCGACGGCGCCGTAAGTACCAAGTAGAAGAACTGCCAAAAGTACGAGTGTCGCGAACGATCTTCTCGATTGCGATGCTCCAGAATCCGGCACACTCATGATGTTGACCCGTCTGGTGAAGTCGACTTGCCGCGTCGGGTTGGCCTGAATCCGTACTTGGCGATCGTGTACAGAATCTTGACGCCCGCTTTGACCGAGCCCCAGAATGTTCCGCTGATCTTGCTCTTTCCGACTCGGCAACGGTACGGAACCGGAATCTCGACAATGCGCAGATGATCCTGAGCCGCCTTGATCTGCATTTCGATCGTCCAGCCGAAATTGCGGTCCGACATGGCGAGATTGCAAAGTGCCTGGTAGTCGATCGCTCGGAATGGGCCCAAGTCCGAATAGGAGTGTCCAAATAAGTGCCGCATCAGGAAGCAGGCAAGCCGATTGCCGAAAATGCTCTGCGCCGGCATGGCACCCGGTTCGCGTTCGCCCAACAGCCGAGAACCGAGTACGAAATCCGCATTTCCAGCCAAGATAGGACCAACGAGATTGGGTAGATGGTCCGGATGATCGCTGTAGTCTGCGTCGAGAAAAACGACGATACTCGGTGCCGCCTGGCCGGCCTCTATCAACTCCGTGATCGCACCAAGGCCCCGAAGGCAGGCTGCCCCGTAACCCCTTTGTGGCTCGTGGATAACCGTGGCCCCGCAACGGTCGGCTACCTCGGCCGATCCATCGGTTGAGCCGTTGTCAACGACGATGACTCGCTGTACCTTGGGGAGATCCCCCAATACGAGCGGTAACGATTGGGACTCGTTCAACGCGGGAATCACAACGGTGACGTGCGTCAGATCCAAGCCA
>JAJSAJ010000459.1 GCA_024274855.1 Planctomycetota bacterium
ACTTTGCTTGCCACTCACCGATTAACGGTCCCCGTCGTGATTGCCGAGCATTCCGATCCGCGTCATCAACGGATGCCCGTTCCTTGGGAGTTGTTGCGAAACCGTGTCTACCGACGTTCCGCGGCGGCCGTGGTCCTGACACAACCGATCGCGGACTACTTCGCGCGGCGATGGAAGATCAACCCAGTCTACGCGATTCCCAACGGAATAGGCCAATCTGATCTCGATAGCAATGCCCCATCCAGCGAGCGTGACATGGTGATTCTCGCCATGGGACGATTGAGCCCGGAGAAAGGGTTCGACGTTTTGATTCGAGCTTTTGCGCGTCTGGCCACGGCACATCCGCAGTGGCGGCTGCGTATTCTCGGTGAAGGGTCCGCGCGCCCCGAACTCGAAACAGTGATCGGCCAGCTGAACTTGAAAGACCGTGTGCAGCTGCCCGGCTGGGTCGACTATCCCCAATCTGAACTTCGCAAGGCTGCCATGTTCGTTCTGGCATCGCGATACGAAGGCTTTCCCATGAGTCTGCTCGAGGCGATGTCCTGTGGGCTTCCGGCGATCAGTTTCGACTGTGACGGAGGCCAGCGGGACATCATCCGCCACGAAGTCGACGGGTTGTTGATACCGGCCGGAGACCAAGCGGCTTTGGCGGAAGCCATTGAGCGGTTAGTGCGAGACACGGAACTTCGACACGCGTTATCGGTGCGGGCTCGAGAAGTCACCGACCGGTGCAGCCTGGCATCGTTCTTCCAACGGTGGGATTCGGTTCTTCAAGACGTCCTGGCCGGCTGATTCATTTTCGGCAATATTGTAGCCGAATGGCAAGTGCCGGCTGGACGGAAGTAAAGAGTAGAACACGAATCACCACTTATCTTCACTAATCCAGATCGTAGACTCCAGTAAACGTTCCGAGCGCGTCTGCCCTTCTCGTTCGATTCTGAATTTGCAGCTTTTCACCGTAGTCTGAGAAGTGCGGATTGCTGAGTGTTCCAGTCTTCTCTTCCTCCTGTTTTGGTCGTTGCCGATTCAGAAGTTGTTTAAAGTTCGAGAAGTCCTGAACCTCAGCGGCTGCGAATCGGCTAAGGATCCGCCAATCAATAACTGTCGCACTCTTCCGCGTACAGACCCCCGTGGGCTTGCCCATGGGTGAATCAGTCTCGCAGCTAAGGAGGATCGCCGCACGAACGCTCCCCAGTAAACGCGACAACAATTGATCCGCCGGCCCTAAACAAATACCATTTTCGTAAACCAACAGCCCTGCTGGTGCGTGCCAGCCAGTCTCTGCCGTTTTTTGGGTCTGCACACGTCCACCATGCGTACACGGAACGCGCAGGTTGTCCGTATTACCGACCGATCACACCCGCTGTTACTGGCCCCGATGACTTGTGTTGGAATGTGGACAGCCACGCGGGTCATGGGGCGACCAACCGGCAAAGTTGCGCGGCAATATAGGCCGCGTAATTGCCGATCGCGTAGCCAATCAGGGCCAGCAGGATGCTTGCCGGCACAAGGCTCTCCTTGTGATGGGCGGCGACAATGGGTGCCGAAGCGGCGCCTCCGATATTCGCAGCACTGGCAATAGCCGCGGTGTGCACATCGACACGAAGCAACTTGGCGGCCAGTAGGCAGCTGAGACCATGAATCCCGATCCAAAGAAACGCGGCTGCCAGAAACGGAATCGCCTGGGTCGCGACTCCGGATAAGTCGGCCGATGCGCCCATTCTGGCTACAAACAGATAGACCAGCGTCATGGCCAAGGCATGACTGCCTGGGATCGACCGAGCTGGAGTAAACGAAAGCCCGATTCCGAACGTCGTCACCAGAAGAATACGCCAAGTCCCCTCGCTCAAGTACGGCTCGCGCACCGGCAATCGAGTGGCGAGTACCGCAGCCAGCCAGGCAACCGACACTCCGATGAAAAACAGGTACAAATAGTCTTGCAACCGTGGGACTCGGTGATCGGTCTTGATGGAGTTGGCGGCTGCTTCCATTCGGACCAATCGTTCCGGATCAACCTTGGTGAACTTCGCGAAATAGTCGGCCAGGGCTTTGGAGCTGAGCAGGATCGGCAACCAGACGAGGTAGACGGTCGTGTCACCCAGCACGGCCAGTCCGAATTCCGTCCCGCCAGTTTGGAGCATTTCGCCCACGGATGCCATGTTTCCCGTGCCCCCGATCCAGCTTCCGGCGAGCGTGCCGAAAGCTTTCCAGCCATCCGGCCCCAGGCTGTGACGGACACAAAAATAGGCGATCGGCGCCCCAAGAACAACGCCCAATGTGCCGGCCAGCATCACAAAAACGCCCCGGCCCATCACCTTGACGGCGGACTTCAGATCGACGTTCAACAGTAACAACACCAACATTACCGGCAAAGCGATCGTGCGAATGGAGTCGTAAACCGGACTCGACGCTGGAATCACGTGCTGGTTCGACAGGACAACCGGCACCAGATAAATGAAAATCAGTGGTGGCAAGTAATTGAATAGTCTCCATCGAGTCTGCTGTTCCAAGAAGAAAAAGAATGCGCAGACACCCAGCAGGACACTCAAGACCCCAGTGGGACTGGTAACAATGCTCATTCAGCCGGATCCAGTATGCGAGCTAAGGGCACTTGGGACGGATCGATCATTGTCGCGGGGGACGCAGCTGGTTGGACATGCGAAGCAACAGCCGTTCGATCGCAATCCGTGCCAGTATCGGCGAGGAGTGCGTGCCTTTGAGCGCGAGGTCCAGTTCCAGCAACCAGCCATACATCTGGCCGGCTCGCTGGCGCCCCAGTTGTTTCAGTTGTTGTTCCGCTTTGCGCATCGCATCGCGTTGCCAAGCCGGAAATCCGGCTTCTTCCATCGCCTTGGGCAACGCGACTCGACGGCCCTGTCGCTCGGCCCGCTGATAGATGCGAGTCGCTGCGGCAAATCGCCGAAGCGACCACGAAAGTGGGCCAAACAGGGCATTCGGATCTTGTCCGGCCTGAAAAAGCCGATCCAGTTGCGTGACGGCGTTCGCGGTATCCCCTGACAAGGCAGCGTCCAACAATTCCCACACCGTTCTGGTCCGCCACCCACCGCCATGCTTGCGCACCAATTCGGCCGTAATTTCGGTGTTGGCATCGACATATAAAGCCAACTTGGCAATTTACTGGTCCAGCAAGCCGAACTCCGGTCCAATCAACTCCAGTAGTTGCCGAGCGGCTTGGTCGGCCAGACCGATATGGTGACGTGTCTTGGCCCAGAAGCTGAGCCAGTCGACGACGCGTTTCGCGTCAACCGTCTGCTGCTTGCCTCGTCCGGTCATCGGCGCGCGGCACTCGATCTGTAAACCGGTTTGAGCGAGCCGCTTGAACAATCGTGTATTGGACGGCCATTTTTTGACATCGAGGATCAGTA
>JAJSAJ010000460.1 GCA_024274855.1 Planctomycetota bacterium
AAATGATAAATGATAAATGATAAATGATACCGGCCGGTCTGGTCGCAGTTATTGCCGCGTGACGAAAACCTGGTAAACGCCGCGTCGCGATCCGTCATGCGACAGTACCGCGTTCAACCGCGTGTTGCCCGCGGGCAGTTGAACGTTCTTGAATTCACAGGACGTTGTGCCGGCCGCAAACGATTTCTGTTGCTGAACATCCCCAATCGCAAGCTCGGCCGATTCAGCGGTCTGGTTCGGATCGAACTCCAGGCGGATGTTATAGGTGCCGGGTTGGTCAACGTGGAGTTTCCAGTAGCCGATCGAATTGCGTGCCCACGTGCCACCTCGCCAATCCTGCCGTGTCAGGACGGTGGGGTTTTCGTGCGGGCTTCCGATGAAAATGCGGGGCGGGGCATAGTTGTCGGGACGCGTCGATGACACATCGTCGAACCAATGGTCGTACGCTTTTTTCAGCCGTTCAAAGACTTGTGGCTGCTGGTCGAGCAGGTTCCTGGTTTCCCGAGGGTCATTGACGATATCGTATAACTCGAACTTCGGCGCGCCTTCGAAACGCTCACGGCCAAAGCCGCTGGCATGCAGCAGCTTCCAGCGCGCATCTCGGATCATGAAATGATGGTATCGTACGGGCTGGTCACCTCGGTGCGATTGGATCGCGATGGTGCGATTGGGCCAGTCGACTTGTTTGCCTTCCAAAAGCGGCAGGATACTGCGTCCATCGAGGCGGAGATCCTTGGGCGGTTTGACGCCGCAGGCGTCCAGGATCGTCGGCAGCAGATCGATATGGGCGGACAGTGTGTCGCATGTGTAGCCTGCTTTGAGTCGTGCGGGCCAATGTGCCCACAACGGTGCGCGAATCCCCCCCTCATTGACAAAGCTTTTCATGCCTCGCCGATTGCCCACATAACGCATCGAGTTCGGACCGTTATCGACCAGAAACAGGACCAGCGTGTTGTCGGTAATACCGAGTGAATCGAGGCGTTTGAAAAGGCGTCCCACGTTCTGATCGACGTTGGTAATCATGGCTGCGATCCGCGAAAGCTTGTCGATTTCCTTTTCGAGCCGCTTTCCCCGCATCTTGGGAACAATGAGGCTGCCGAGGTCCTTTTTCAAGTACTTCTTGCGAAGGTCTTCCGGGACGTCGTGGAACGGGCCGTGGGGCGCATTGGTTGGTAAATAGACGAAGAAAGTGTGCCCAGCCTTATGAGTGTCGCCAATGAACCGCATTGCCGCGTCGAAATAGACGTTTGTGCAATAGCCTGTTGTCTGCTCTTGCTTGCCGTTGTGAAACAAGATTGGATTCGTATAGTGTCGATGGTTCTCGCGCGGTTCCGATGGTTGCGCCAATCCACCTCCACGCAACACCAGGGACTCCTGAACCCCCTGGTCCATGGGGCGCATCGGATAGCAATCGCCAAGATGCCACTTACCGAAGATACCCGTGGCATACCCGGCCGTCGACAAGAGCTCGGCAATCGTGACTTCTGCCGGATCCATCATCGATCGGCCGAGGTACGTATCGATACAGCGAGTGCGGTAGTTGTAGCGGCCCGTCATCAGACATGCACGGGTCGGCGAGCAAACTGGGCTGACATAAAACGTGCTCATCGCAGCGCTGCGTCCGGCCATCGCGTCGATATTGGGTGTTTCAATCACCTTGTTTCCTGTCATGCCGAAATCGCCGATGCCCTGATCATCGGTCATGATGAGAATGACGTTCGGTCGCTCGGCAGCTTGTGTCCAAGTCGGCAAGGCAACAGAGAGTCCACCAACAAGCAGCAGAAGGAGGAGGAGAAGTACTGAGCGTTTCACCATTGGATCTGTCTCCTGCGGGAGTTTGAAATGGCCGTGTTTGTGCCGCGGCGGTGGCAGCTTGTCAACTTGATGTTCGCCCTTCCGTGGCGTTATGCGTGCTGCGCATCGTTTTGTTGGCCATGCCCGTGCAGGCAAGGCAGTGTAAACGGTAGGTCGGCTTTGTCAGGCCGAGTGTTAACCCAGTCTACCGTGTTACTAAGCCCCTGACCAGCTTCATCGTTGTGGACCTGTGCCGTGTTCGGTCGATTCAAGGAGTGCGTGTCAGTACGCACCAGACGAACAGTCTCTACTGCCATCCGCAACGTGTGGATGTTGCCGTCTCCGTGGACGGGGCCGCGTGGGGCAACATCGGTACGATCCATCACAATGACCTGTGGAATCCGCCAATCGACTATGAACCATGGGGACACGACGACGATCCAAGCTATGACCGACTGCCCGCCGGTGGTCGTTTGGCCTACTCCTATCCACTAGCCCTTCCCGAGGCCAAGGCGACCCGTTATGTTCGGTTTGTCTGTAGGCCATTGAGTGGGCGCGGTATGGGAGTGTCCGAAGTTCAAGTTTTCGACCAAGTGATGGTAGACCATGTGAGCCACCGGCATGAATAACAATCCGCAAGAATTGCGGGGAGGGAACTGCGTGATGCGCTGTTTGTTAGCACTGTTTGGGCTCTTGATGTGTGACGCGATCTGTTCGGGGCAGGATATGGCCGAACTGGAGTTGGATCACCGCGTCCAATCCGAGTTTGTCACGCCGCATACGGAGTGGGCCACGCCTTATGTGCAGGGTAAGACACGCGTATTGTTCTTTCTGGATGGGCGTGGTACGAACCCGCGCGAAGTTGTCGAACTGAAGCAACGATTCGACTTCGAGCCGGAGATGGTGTGTTGGACCCGCATTATCGACCACACTCAGGAACAATGGCACGGTGGAGAGCTTGGCATCCAACGCATGAAGCGATTGTTGGCTCGGAAGTGGGACGCATTTGTGTTTGTCGACATTCCGCTTAGCAGAGTGCCGATCGAGCAACAGTACACGATCCTCAAAGCGGTTACTGACGGAGCGGGCCTGGTGCTGCTTGGTACGGATGACCAACGCGTGCTCAAGGGGAAGAACAAGCTTGGCACGCAGCCGTCGTTGTTGCGGGACGTAAAGGGCGCAACGGCCTTCACGATCAAGCAGGGCCGCGGTGTGCGGCTGCCCAAACGTCGGACGATCACCTACCGACCCGGTTGGGAAGTGGAATACGACGAGTGGTCAATGAGGTTCGGCAAGGCGATCCTGTGGGCAGCCGGAAAAGAGCCGAACCTGAGTCTCGTGCTGCTGTCACGTGCCAAGCAGTGGCAACGGACGGCGTTGCCGGCCAAGGTTGCCACATTGCGGTGGAAAGGTGCGCCTGATGACAGCGTTCTTCATATCAGCATTCGCCGCGACGATGGTCATGTTGTTGGTATTGAAAAGCAAACACTCCCAATGCCCACGGGCAGTCGTGAACTCGGTATTCCACGCGTGCGTGCCGGCGGATACTACCTGGACGTGGTTGCTCGGCGGGGTCAGCAGGTGGTTGGACTGGCCAGCCTCCCGCTTACGGTTACCGCCGGTCAACAGGGACTTCAGCTTGCACTCGAGCGAGACTGGGCCGAGGTCGGAGACGACCTGTCGGGTAAAATCGAGCTTACTGGACCGACCACGCCAGACCATCGGCTGGTCGTCAGCTTGATCGACCGGCGCGATCGTGAAATCGCCAGGCAGATCGTCAGCCCCAAGAAGGCCGAGTCAACATTTGGCTTCCGTGTTCACGCGTGGTTTCCAATGTTGCTGGAAGTTCGCGCCATGTTGATGGATGAGAACGGTGACGTTGTCTCGGCATGGCAATTCGCTCGAGTGGTCAAGCGGCATCGCAATCAGTTCAATTTTGTCATGTGGGATACGCCACGCGGCAATCTTGCACCCTGGGCCGAGCAGGCGTTGGCTAACTCCGGTGTGACGGTGCAACTGCGCGGTGGCAGTCCCGAGCCGTCGGTTGCCGCCAACGACATCGCCTGGATTCCGTACACGACACACATCAGTCGTGCGGCCAAACCGGTCTGTTGGGCGGACCAAGAAAGAATCCAGAAGTATGTGGACGGTATCGTTAAGAAGTACACGGACGCGCGCCGGCACGGAGTGTTCGTCTATTCTCTGGGCGACGAAATCGCCGTACGTGGCTCGTGCCTCAGCAATTATTGCCTGGAGGCCTACCGCAGTTACTTGCGGGAACAGTACGGCGACATTGCAGCACTTAATGCCTCGTGGGGCAGTCAATTCGCGAGTTTCGCCCAGGTGCAGCTGAGTAAGCCTGATGACAACGACGAGGCCGAGTCGCTGCGCACCGGCAACTTCCCACGCTGGTTCGA
>JAJSAJ010000461.1 GCA_024274855.1 Planctomycetota bacterium
CCGAGCACTCCGATAAAAAAGTATCTTGTCCTTTTCGATAATCGAGCGAGGTTATGCCGTGAGCGACGAAGCACGACACGCGGAAAACGATGACGCACAGCGAGCCGCATTTCTTGTCGAAGCGTGCCAGAGAATTCGAGATCAAGTTGGCAAGATTGTCGTGGGACAGGATGACGTAATCGAGCAACTGCTGATTGCAATTCTGGCCCGCGGACACTGTCTTCTGGAAGGGGTTCCAGGTCTGGCCAAGACACTAATGGTCCGTTCACTCGCCGAATCGATGGAACTGTCATTTCGACGAATCCAATTCACACCGGACTTAATGCCGGCGGACATCACTGGCACGGACATTATTCAGGTCGATTCGACGACCGGCCATCGTCAGTTGATATTCGAAAAGGGCCCGGTTTTCACCCAAATGCTGTTGGCTGATGAAATCAACCGAACGCCTCCAAAGACCCAGGCCGCGTTGCTCGAAGCGATGCAGGAACATGAAGTCACCGTTGGTGGCAAGACGTACCGGTTGGACGAACCTTTCTTCGTATTGGCCACGCAGAATCCGATCGAGCAGGAAGGGACGTACCCTTTGCCGGAAGCTCAGCGGGATCGGTTTCTTTTTCATGTCGTGGTCGACTACCCCAGTCGCGACGAAGAGAGTGAGATTATCGATCGAACGACCAGCTCGTTCCAGACGCGTCTCGAGCCGGTCGTAACCGGCCTCGAAATGATCACATGCCAGGAGACGGTACGTCTTGTTCCGCTTCCCGATCATGTGAAGGATTTTGTACTTGACCTGGTCCGCGCGGCGCGACCGAATGACGACCGAGCGTTACCATGGGTCTCCGAACTTATTGAATGGGGGCCCGGTCCGCGAGCATCCCAGCAGCTAGTATTGGCATCGAAGGCTCGAGCCGTCCTGCGAGGACGGCACCACGTCACGATAGACGACGCGTTGGCCCTGGCACTTCCGGTGCTAAGGCATCGTATCGTGCCAACTTTCAACGCGGAAGCGGAAGGGATCAGTGTTGACGACCTGATCACTCGTTTGCTGAAGGAACTACCACGTGCCGACCCTCGAGTGTTGTAGTCCCGACACCGGTTTTCATGCAGGGCATCAATGACTATTTCCCACGTATCGAACTACCTTACGCCCCACGATCTCAGTCAGTTACAGAACCTTCAAGTGCTTGCTCGCCAGGTGGTTGAGGGAATATGTGCCGGTCTGCACCGTTCTCCGCACAAGGGATTCAGCGTCGAATTCAAGGAACATCGTCCTTACGTGGCAGGCGATGAAATTCGGGCCATCGATTGGAAGGTGTTCGGCAAGACCGATCGCCTTTACATTCGGGAGTATGAAGAAGAGACGAACCTCAGATGTACAATCTTGCTAGATTCCAGTGGTTCGATGGCATACAGTGGCGCACGATCCAGCGGTCTGAGCAAGCATGACTACGGCGTCCGCCTTTCCGCGTGCCTGGCTTACCTGATGTTACAGCAACAGGACAGTGTTGGCTTGGTCACGTTTGATCAGCGAGTTCGGCAGTATATTCCGCCGCGCAGCCGAGCCTCGCATCTTCGCGCCATCATTCAGACTCTTCATGAAACCACACCTCAAGACGAAACCGAGTTAGGCGACGTGTTTCACGAACTCGTCCCAAAACTCCATCGTCGTGGCCTGCTGATCGTTATCTCCGACTGCTTCGGCAATGTCGACCGGCTGATCAAAGCCCTGGCCCAGTTCCGGCACGCCAAGCATGAGATGATTATTTTCCAGATCTGGGATCCTGACGAGCTGGATTTCCCATTCAGGCAGTGGACGCGATTCCAATCATTGGAACAAGCCGGCAATCGACGGTTAGTCGATCCGGCTCAACTTAGAAAGGCCTACCTGGACAATTTGAAGCGGTTCCGCGACGAGTTGACTGCCGGTTGCCGTCGTCACCGAATTGACCTGGTCCCGATGCCAACCGATCGGCCGTACGCGGAAGCCCTCGCATCTTACCTATCGATGCGGAGGCGCCTAACGTGACGTTTCTCAATGGACTTCTCGCGTTCGGGGCAGCGGCGTTCTCGCTCCCGCTGATCATTCATTTCCTGAACCGTAGCCGTTTTCGCACCGTGCCGTGGGGCGCAATGCACCTGCTGGAATCGGTTGTACGTATGAACAACCGCCGATTTCACATTGAACAGATTATTCTCCTGATCGTGCGCTGCGCCATCCCGATCCTTTTGGCGTTCTGCCTGGCAAGACCGGTCTTGACCGGCTGGAGATCGTTACCCGGAGATGTTCCCAATTCAACCGTCATTCTGCTGGACAATAGTTATTCGATGGATGCCGAGCAAAACAATCGCTCGGTATTGACCACGGCGATTGATGATGCGTCCGCGATCGTCAATGCTCTTGGGCGAGGCTCTGACGTATCAGTCATCACGATGGGAGGCGGGCCGCGGCCGATGACTGATGCCCC
This sequence comes from Planctomycetota bacterium, assembly GCA_024274855.1. Lineage (GTDB taxonomy): Bacteria > Planctomycetota > Planctomycetia > Pirellulales > Pirellulaceae > JAJSAJ01. The sequence continues at coordinate 2,469 of JAJSAJ010000461.1, forward strand.
GATCGTCGATTCGCAAATGATGACAGAACGCTTGAAACACGTGCAAGGTGGATACGGTGCAAGTCGGATTGTCGAGTCTTTTGAATCGGCACTTGGTACGCTGGCTGGGATGTCCAACGCGAGACGCGACTTGATTCTGATCAGCGACTTCCAGCGATCCGACTGGGAGAACCTATCCTCGGAAACTCTTCGCCGGTTGCAAGCCCAGCTAAGCGACATGCCGATCCGACCGTCCATAACGCTGTTGGCCGTTGGCCGGAAGATCGCAAACAACTTATCGGTCGATTCGATCGTGTTGTCCACACAGACACCCGGAGTTGGCCAACAGCTACAGATTCGAGCCACGCTACGGAATCATGGCCAAAAGACCTACTCGGGGCTACCGGTCATCTTTCGCGCGGACGGCGCGCAGCTGGAGGCAACTCAAATAACGCTGCCAGCTCGTTCAACAACGCAAGTCCTTTTCACCCACGCATTCAAGAGACCAGGCTCCCACCTGGTGGACGTCGAAGCGGTTGTCGACGACGGCCTGAAGACCGACAATCGAATGACAGCCTCCGTCCCCGTGATCCAGCACATCAAGGTTTTGTTGGTCGATGGAAAGCCCAGCGCCGTTCCGCTCGAGAGCGGAACAGCTTTTCTAGCGGTCGCGTTGACACCATTCACCTTGGGTCGAACAAAGTTGTCGGACTTGATCCAGACACGTACGATCACCGTTCAGGAGTTGAATCAACTGGCGTTATCGGAGTCTCGTGTCGTTGTCCTGGCCAATGTCCCCGCATTGAGCGGCGAGCAAGTTGCTCAGTTGATGTCGTACGTACGTGGAGGAGGAAGCTTGCTGGCGTTTTCAGGCGATCAGGTCAACATCAGCACGTACAATCAGACACTTTGCCATCCGACGCGGGGTATTCTGCCGATGCAAATCGAAGCGATTGCAGGCAATTCGGACCAGGTCCCCACGTCGTCGCACATTGTTGCTCAGCATTTCGATTATCCGGCCTTGCAGCTCTTCAATGATCGCGCGAACGGCAACCTTGGAGACGTCGAAATCTGGAAATGGCTCCGCCTGAAAGCCGTTACCGTGGCTGGCCCGTCCGCTGGTTCCTCAAGCTCGCAGCCGCTCGATACACGGCAGCCACGGATTATCGCTCGCCTTGACAACGGCGATCCGCTGATGGTGCAACAGCGAGTGGGTAATGGGATCGTCATTCAAGTCGCCACGTCTTGCGCGGCCGATTGGTCGAACTTCCCGATGCGTCCCGTCTATGTGCCTTTGATGCAACAGTTGATTGCAACCATGGCCTCGGAGCTGACACCACCGTGCAATATTCAGACTGGCGAACCACTGGCAGCCATCTTGCCGAAAGAGGCCGAGGATCTACCCCTGTCGTTAACCACGCCGGACGGTATACGTCATACAATTCGTGCAACACCTGTGGGCAATCACTGCGTGATTCAGTTTTCCGGAACCCAGCAGCCCGGTATTTACAGACTGACCGGGCCCGGCATTAAGCCTCGCTCGTTTGTCGCCCGCACGGATCGCACGGAATCTGATCTTCGACTCGTTGATTCGGACCGATTGGACTCAGTGACTTCGGCACTTGAGTCGCGTCGGGTGCGGTCCGCGAACGAATACCTTCAACTGGACAGTCGGCGCCGGCATGGCCGCGAGGTATGGAGACCGCTCTTGTTTGGTCTGCTGCTGTTTCTATTCATTGAACTGGTTCTCCAACGCCGATTCGCAAAGGTGCCAGGCCAATGAGTATTCGTTTTAATGGTGATCTGCCACTTTGGGCCGGTCTGCTGGTCGGTCTGCTGATCAGTTCGATCGCGTGGGTGTATTACTACCGTGACACGCGGCATTTGACGAATCGTCTATCTTGGCTGCTTCCATCACTACGTGCCCTGGCAATCTTTTTGGTCGTAATCATTCTGGCCGGTCCAGTACTACACCATCGCCAGGTCATTGGGCAACTTGGAAGGGTCCTTGTGTTTCTTGATGGGTCACAGAGCATGGGGGTTCCGGATCCCAACATGGCGTTGCGTCGTAAGCTTCTCCTTTCCGAGTCGTTTGGTTGGATCCCACGAGATACGGTCGACATCTCGCTTATGATCATGCACGACAGGCTGGTAGCCGTGCGGGAACAAGCGATCGCCGAAATGCAACAGGATGCGGCAGACCAGTCTGCGAAGATGCAATGCTTTCGCACTTTCGCCGAAGGCGTTCAAGGCGTTGCCGACCGCATGGACCAATATCGGTGGGACGATCTGCCAACGCCAGAAGGTTCGAAGGCCGACTGGCGTGGAATTGCAGCGCGATTTCAAAGCGAGATTGTCGCGTCGGCAGACACTCTGCTCGCCCAGTCTTCGGCCGAGTCGCACGCCGGGCAGACTAGACCCGAAGAGACGCGAGCGCGACAGTTGCTCGCTCTATGCCGCTCGATGGAGTCTTTCGAACGGTCACTCTCGGCCGCCTTCGAACTCTATTGCTCGGAGGTCGCGGGGCATGAAGGGAAGAGGGTAACCACCGCGTTGGAGTTGCTGGACGAAACGCCTCGATGGCAGCGTGCCGAGCGGCTTCTATTGGATGATACTTCCGGACTGCTTCGACAATTGGCATCAACACACGACATTGAACTATATCGTCTCGCCGGGACAAAGGCAGAAGGCATTTGGGACAGTGGCGCGGCGGGCGACATGCCGCATCATTTCGGATCGACGCCCTCGGCCCCAACGACGGACCTCGGATCGGGCATTCGGCGCACGTTGACGTTACTTCAGCGTCAGTCCGCTTCGTCGGAAAAAGAACCTGGATCCGCACAACGAACGGCCGTGTTGCTGCTATCCGATGGACAACACAATTCCGGGCCCTCACCAATCCAAGTCGCTCGCGTGCTTGGAAGCCAGCGAATTCCAGTCTACACAGTCGGGCTGGGCGCGCGTCGCGAGCCACCCGATCTGGCACTGCTGGACATCACGCATCCCGACATGGTGTTTCAGAAAGGTCGAATCCATGGAACACTCGTCCTCAAGGACGAAATGCCACCGGGCCGCGAGTTTCTCGTGCAAATCGAGCACGATGGCCAAGTCGTCTGGCAGCGACAACTGAAAACGATGACCAGCCGGCAACGCCGAATCGGATTCGAATTCCCGGTCGATGACATCGTCAAGCAGACCGTCAGCCGCCAGGAAGACCGTCTTGAGCATCATGCCATTCCGATCACACTGCAGGCCTCGATTCTGCCGGTCGACGGCGAAGCCGACGTAACCAATAATAGTCGGGAAATGCGTTTCGCGGCAATTACACAAACGCACAAATTGCTGCTGCTCGACAGTTGGTCGCGGTGGGAAACACGATATATAAGAAACTGTTTCCAACGAGATCAACAGTGGCAAGTCGATACGATCCTGGTTGGCCAGACAACGACTCGTGATTCGTTGCCGCGAGGGGAGGGCCGGGATACGTTCCCAACCAAACGATCCGCCCTGATGGACTATGATTTGATCGTTTTCGGCGAGGTTCCCGCCGACGTGCTTTCGGACCAAGAACAGCTTTGGATCCGGGACTTTGTCGGACAACGGGGTGGCGGCATTGTCTTTATCGATGGACGAAATGGTCTCTTGGCACAATTGGATCCGAAAACCATCGGCGCGATGCTTCCCGTCTCGCGTCTTGATGGCCACATCGAAACGAAGCCGGAACGGCTGCAACTGACTCGCCAAGGCATCTCTCAAGGTTGGCTGATGCTGCAACCGACCAGCCAGGCGAACCAGCGATTCTGGACCGAGTTGCCACCGCCAAGCCAAATCGAACCGGTGCGGGCGCTTCCTGGAACGGAAGTCCTGGCCGAAGCGGTCGTCAATGGAAAACCGGTACCGGCGATCATCGCCAGGTCCTTTGGTGCGGGACACGTTCTCTATTTCGCATTTGATGAAACCTGGCGTTGGCGATACAAGGCGGCTGACACCTACCATCAACGGTTCTGGAACCAGGTGGCCAAGTGGGTTATGCCCAGGCCGTTCGCCGTCAGCGATGCGTACGTGGCACTCGATTCAGGTCCACCCAGCTATACGGAGGGTGACACGGCTGAGATTCGAGTACAATTACATGGAGCCGACGGCCAAGTGGTTAATGACTCGACTGTCGATGCACTTCTTTGGCGCGAAGGACAGATCGTGTCAACGGTTCACCTGGAATCGGACGGCACCAGCAGCGGCACCTATCACGGACGAACTGGACAACTCGTCCAGGGCGAGTATGCGGTGAGCGTTCGAGCGGCGGGATTCAGCAAACAGGCATTGACCGCCCGAACACAGTTTTGCGTGCTTGCTCGCCCCAATAACGAACTGAAACAACTATCATCCAACACTCCACTCCTGGACGAACTAGCCCATGTGTCCGGGGGGCGGTCACTCGGGGAAGAGCAAATTGGACAACTTGTCGAGCTATTAAAGCCGCTGAGTAGTGGCCGAATTGTTGAAACGGACACACTATTGTGGCAAAGTTACTGGTGGTTCTCGATGATCATCGGATTGTTGACGATCGAATGGATACTTCGGAAACGTGCCGGACTGCTGTGACGCGATAGACGCATCCCAGCCGTATTGATCCACAGTCAGAACAGGTTCATCATCGTTTGGTAACCGTTCACGGAATGTAGGCCGCCGGCTCGCTTCCAAGGGGTCAGACCCATTTTCGGCGACAAAATGTGTTCGCGTAAAGAAACGCTTTCTCCGCCGAAAATTGCGTCAGACCCCAGCGGCGTGAACGGCTACATCGTTTGTATGCGACGGAGGCCCACGAAACGACAGGGCCGTCACAAAACACGACCGACCAGTCGACCCGCCGGCGCCCGCGTACGGTGGTTCGCTGAGGTTTCCGTGGGAACCCAAGCTCTCACGGCCTTGTAGGGAGAACGGATGCGAAAGGAAGGAATACGATGCAAGTCAGCTTGAACCCCGTGACTTTGAAGAAGCTGGACCAGTTTCAGCGGCGACGGCGGCGGCTCGTCGTCACGCGAGGCATCTGCTCGGCAATCGTCTGCCTGTTGGTTTCGATGGCGGTCATTTCCTTCGCCGATTGGCTCTGGGTCCTGTCGGACGAAGCGAGGTGGGGGCTCAGCACACTCGGCTATGCGGGCATGGCGGCAGCCATTTGGGTTACGAGTCTACGGCTGATCATCCGCACACGGACTCATCGCGAACTGGCCCTGCAGGTAGAATCCGTCGAACCCGAACTGCGAGAGAACCTACTATCGGCAATTGAGCTCGGCACCACCAACCCTGTCCACATTCACGATTCAACACTCTTTCGACAACTGTTGCAAGACAACGTGGGCCATCAAATGGAGGGCATCGACATATCGACGTTGTTGCCAATGCGACTTGTCGGGCGATGGCTTGTCGCTGCCGCACTCATCGTTGCTGCCTGCGCCACCTTGCTGGCACTTCCGGGGCTTCCCTTCAAACAACTAATGACTCGAGCCCTCCTGCCCGGTGCCAACATTGACCGAATATCCCGTATCCACGTCTCCATCCTGCAGCCAACACCGCATAGCCCAACCGTTCCGCAAGACGAAACCGTTGCGATTCGAATCGAAACATCGGGTGGAAAAGTCAATGAAGCGATTCTCGAATGGCAGACGAAGACCGGAGGAATCAGCCGACAAACGATGCTGATGCGAGATCAGGCACAGTTTGTTACAAACGTCACAATTGGCGACGAACCGATCGACTATCGCATACTGGCTGGCGATGCCGTAACTCGCAAATACACGATTCGGTCCCGGCCACGCCCAACCGTATTGACATTTCACAAGACGTATCACTATCCGAAATACTCCCAACTGGAAGACCTGAGTGTTTCCGAGCCTAATGGAGATCTGATCGTTCTCGCAGGCACTCAAGTCGAAATGGTGGTTGAACTTGACCAGGACGTGAGCCAAGCGGAAATCCGCCTACGCGATTCCGATCTGGAGCAGGTCAAGGTGTTGCCGCTGCTGCCCGATGGGCCGCGGCGCAGACGTTGCGTCTTGCCAGTGACACAATCGGCAATCTACAAGATACATCTCGTCGCCAAAGAGACGGCCTTTGAAAACACGTTCAGTCCAAACTATGAAATTCGCCCCGAACCCGACCTGGTTCCCCGTGTCGGATTCGTCGGCTTGCCCGATACGACTTTGTTGCTGCCGCCAAACGACATCTTGTCGCTCGAGGGACTGGCAGAGGATGACTTGCCATTGGTCAGCCTTGAACAATATGTATCGATCAACGGCAGGAAATGGCGAAAACGACTGCTCGAAACGCCGGAGGCTCAACGTGTCACGGCCACTTGGCAATGGGACCTGATTGGCCTGAATCTGAAGTCGGGCGACCAGATCACAACCAAGCTTGTTGCTACCGACCGCAAGGGAAACCGTGGCGAGTCGATACCGTTGCAGGTCGTAGTCTCCTCGCCCGACTTTGATCCAAATCGCCACGATGTGACACAACTGAAGACTGAATTGGACGATCGCTTGATCCATATGGCAGACTTGCTTGACCAGCAAACCACGTCGGCTCGGGGAATTGCCAAGCGGCTTACCGAGGCGACTCTTGGGACGAAACAAGAACATCTTGAACGGGTCGGTTTGCAAGACACGGCTGACAAAATTCACAAAGAGTTGAATGAAGTTCTTTTGTACGTGCTTGAGCTCCAGCCCAAAATGCCGTCCGGCTCCGACGCCTCGCAACTGGAGCAGGTGGGACGCGTCCTGGCTCGACTCCAGAGTCGAACGACCCGAGGCTCCGCAACCGCCCTCGACAAACAACTCGTCGCGACAAACGACAAGCAAAACGAAGAAGATTTGCACCGACTGGTCGAAACATTTGCTCAAAATGCGGAACGGGCAAGGAAGCTACAAACGACGTACCGAGTCTTGTTGCTACACAATATGCTGGCTTCAATCGCAGTCGATATCGACGGTCTTTACCAATTTCAACACCAGTTGTTGAAACGAGGCACACTCGGTTCATGGCAGCATCTGGTACGCCAGGAGAGAGTGGCTGTCAACCAAATCCGGGTGCTCGACAAACTGGTTCGTCAATTTGCACCTCGACTCGGAAAACAGTTTCGATAC